>JBLMXT010000335.1:0-14071 GCA_050257915.1 Deltaproteobacteria bacterium | reverse complement strand
GTTGAAGTCGTGCAGGGGGATGCCGGAGGCCTTGCGGACGGTCCAGTTGAAGAACCGAGACGGCAGGGTCTTGTTGAGCGGGTCCTGACGCCGCTGCTTCCATCCGGAGACCAGGTCGTAGCCCTGGGAGAGCGGAGCCGTGAGGTTGGCGACCTCGGCCGGGTCGTCCTGGCGGTCGCCGTCCATCGTGACGATGGTGTCGCCACGAGCGGCGGCGAAGCCGTGGGAGAGTGCCGCCGCCTTGCCGAAGTTGCGCCTCAGCTTGACGACGCGCACGTCGTCGCGGGCGTCGGCGAGCCCCCTCATGACCTCAAAGGAGCCGTCGCTGGACCCGTCGTCCACGAAGACGATCTCGTACGGGCTGCCGTGCGCGGCCAGCGCCTCGTCGATCTCGGCGACGAGCGGCGCGAGACTGTCCGCCTCGTTGTAGACGGGGATCACGAGTGAGAGCAGGGAGCCCATACGGCTCACTAGGATACATCCTCGCGGCGTCGGGAGAGGATGCTCGGGCGCGGGTGGGCGCATCCCTCGCCGTGCGCCGGCGACCACCCCCCTGCTCGCGCGATCCTCCACGCGAGCGCGGGCGCGCGGCCGGAGATCACGGCGCATGCTGGCGGGGGGCAGAGGCGCTTGGTAGCATGGAGCGACGATGCTGATGAGCAGGAAGACTTGGCTCGTGCTCGCGGTCGCCGCGCTCGTCGCGGCGTCTCTAGCCGCGAGCGGGATCGCCGCGAAGAGAGCGTCCGAGGACCGGCCCAGGTTCGTCACGCGCGGGCTCGACTACCTGCACGCGCGGCAGCTCGACAACGGCGGGTTCTCGACCGCGGAGAACACCGCCTGGGCCGTGCTGGGCGCGGTGGCCAGCGGCGAGCGCATGGGCTCGAGCGCGTGGACCAGGAAGGGTAACAACCCGTTCGACTACCTGCAGAGCGTCAACCACGAGACGTCGGCCACCAGCGCCACGGTGGACAATGCGCCCGTCTACTACGCCCGCATGATCATGGCCTACGTGGCCGTGGACCGGCGAGAGCGTGTCTTCGTCGCCGGCACCCCGCACGTCGACCTCCTCGCCAAGCTGTACACCTACCAGGACATGGCGGACGGCTCGCCCACCAGGGGCAGCTTCTCGCCGTCCAGCTCCACGCGGAACTTCGACGCCGTGCACACGACCTCGTGGGCCGCTCTCTCCATGTACAACTTCGGCCTGTCCACCGAGGAGCGCTTCCTGCTCGCCGAGACGTGGCTGGCGGGTATGCAGAGCCAGTCGGACGGCGGGTTCCCCACGGAGGCCGGCAAGAGCTCGGACTGCCTCACCACGGCGCTCGCCATCCAGGCGCTCAGCGTCGGACCCGGCAGCCTGTCGTGGGACGCCGCCGCGGCGCGGCAGTTCCTCAAGGACAACCAGAACGCCGATGGCGGGTTCCCGGCGTCGCCCGGCGGCCGCACAAACGCCGAAGCCACCTCGGCCGCCATCCAGGCCATCCTCGCCCTCGGCGAGAACCCGGACGACCCGTTCTGGGCCGCCGGCATCAACACGCCGACCTACGCCCTCGGCGTCCTCCAGCAGACGAACGGCGCGTACCGGCTGACCTCCCGCGAGCGCGTGCGCCCCCTCGCCGTCACCAGCTGGGCGCTGACGGCGATGCGGCGCAAGAGCTTCGCCTCGTTCCCCAGGAACAACGGCGTAGCCGAGACCGCCTTCAAGTTCCGCCCCGTCTTTCGAACCGTCTCGCCCGGGAACGGCGCCAAGTTCAAGTCGCACGTCGTCCTGATCAGGGCCACGTACACCGACTTCTATCCCAAGGGGACCGGCATCCGGCCCTCGGCCTGCCGGCTCTACGTGAACAACGAGAACAAGAGCCGGCCGGCGGACATCGGCAAGTACGGGCTCCGCCTGTTGCTCAAGAACGTCCCCAACGGCACGCACACCTACAAGATCGAGTTGCGCGACCAGGCCGGCAACGCCAAGGTGATCGAGCGCACGTTCACCGTCGCGGTCCCGAGTCCGTCGCCCACGTACACGCCGGTCCCGCGGCCCACCTACAACCCCGGCCCCATCACCCCGGTCTTTCCTACGACGACGCCCAGACCGTACGTCACCCCGACGCCGTCACCGACGCCGACGCCGTCGGTGACGCCGTCCCCGGACTCCAGCCCGTCGCCCGCGGCGAGCCCCGTGGTCACAGGCTCGCCGCTCCCCTCGCCCAGCGCCTCGGCGAGCCCGGCAGGCACGGGAGACGACGGGGGAGGTAGTGCCGCCGGCTTCGTTGGTGGTACCCTGCTCGCCATGCTGCCCATCGGCGCCGTCATCTCGTATCTGCTCCTGCAGCGTCGCGAGGAGAGCCTCGGCGCCGCCAGCCAGGGTACGGTGCTGGACGGCGGCGGAAGCGCCTGGGAGCGGTTCAAGCACACCCTCGCCCGGTCCAAGGACCTGACGCGACCATCGTCGCGGGAATGAGCCGTCGATGAACGACCTGCAGCAGCTCATCTATGACATCGCCAGGATCCTTCTCTGGCCCGTCCTCATCGCCGCCGTCGTCTGCCTCGTCTGGGTGCTCATCGAGCTCGGCGTGCTGCTGTACGAGTTGTGGCTCCGGTTCCGTTATCGCGACCTCGACGCCCTCGAGGTCCGCGCCTTGCGCGCACGCAAGGCGTTCCGCGACGGCAAGCCGCGCACGGCCTACAGGTACCTGCAGGAGAACAACTACTCCCTGGTCGTCGTCCGCTTCCTCTACGACCTCATCCGCAACTACCAGACGGAGCGTCTCGCCGCGAAGCCGCTCAAGCTGCTGCAGGAGTACGAGTTCTATACGATCAAGCGCCTCGAGCGGACCCGGATCCTCGTGCGCATCGGCCCGATGCTGGGCCTCATGGGCACCCTCATCCCGCTGGCGCCCGCCCTCGTGGGGCTGGCCAGCGGCGACGTCCAGCAGCTTTCGGACAACCTGGTGACCGCCTTCTCCGTCACCGTGATCGGCCTGCTCATCGGCGGCCTCGCGTTCCTGGTCAGCATCGTGCGCGACCGCCTCTACTCCCAGGACATCTCGGACATGGAGTACCTGCTCGAGTTGCTCGAGGGCTCCGACGTGCGTCTGCGCTCCGGCCGGCGCCTCTCCAGGACCGGGGTGTGGGACACCGAGGCGCAGGTCGAGTACGAGATCGCGGAGGAGGACGCAGAGCGTACCGCCGTGATCACGCTGCCGCAGACGCCGGACGAGCCGCTGCTGCCCGTGGCGGCGCCCGGCGACGGTAACGGCGGCGCCGGAGGGACCGCTGCGCGGAGCACGCCGGTGGTCGCCGCGGGACCGCCGCCGTCCGGCCGGCCGGACGACGGCGCCGGCCTCACGTTCGACGATCCCAGCATGGACTGGAGCCGGGACGACGACCCATTCGCCGGTCTGGGACCCATCGACCCGGAGGGCACGGACGATCCCCGGCCTCGCGGGTCCGGTGGCCCGTCGCGTCGTCGCTGAGCGGCCATGCCGGCGAACGACGACCACTCCAGGCTGCAGAACCTCGGGACCGTGATGGGTGCGCCCGAGAGTGGGCTGCGCTATATGCGGCGCCGGCGGGTCGGCACGGCCGACCGCAACGGCGACCCGCTCGACGGTATCGTCAACCTCTTCGACGTGGCGATCGTGCTCGCCGTCGGCTTTCTCGTCGCGGCCCTGGCGGCCGCCGGTGTCAGCGGCCTGCTCACCAGCGAGAACATGACCATCGTCACGAACCCCGGCACGCCGGAGATGCAGGTCATCGTCAAGGAGGGGGACCAGATCACCAAGCTCGACATGCAGTCCGGCGCCGAGGTCGCGGGTGTCGGAACGCTGATCGGGTCGTTCTACAGGCTCGCCGACGGCACCGTCGTCTACGTGCCGGCGGGGGAGTCGGCGCCGACCGGGTCCACGCCGGTGCCCGGGACGACCCCGGCGCCGGAGGCCACGCCCACGCCGGGCGTGACACCCACACCCGGCGCCACCGCACCTCCCACGGCGCCTCCGACACCCGCCACGACACCGTTCCCAACGCCGACGCCGGCGGTGACGCTCACCCCGGACACGCTCTGACCCGCGTCACCCGAGCGAGCGCAGGAGCTCGACGAGCCGCCGGAGCTCAGCCGCGTCTTTGAAGCCGATCTGGATGGACCCGCCGCGCTTGCCGCTGCGGATCTTCACCGGAGCGTCGAACACCCCGTAGAGTTCGTCCGCCAGCTCGGTGAAGTCCTGGCCGGCGGCCGGCGGCGGGGTGGGCCGGGCCACCTGCGGCCGGTCTTCGTTGAGCCCGCGTACGAGCGCTTCGACCTGACGGACCGTGAGCCCGTCGGCCGCCGCGAGGCGCGCGACGCGGCGCCGCTCGCCGTGGTCGGGAAGCGCCAGCAACGCGCGCCCGTGCCCCTCCGTCAGGTCGCCGCGCTCGATCATCGCCTGCACCTCGTCCGGCAGGTCGAGCAGGCGCAGCAGGTTCGTGACGGCGACCCGGCTGCGCCCGACGAGCTGCGCGATCCGCTCGTGCGTCAGGGCGAACTCGTCCACCAGCGCCGCGTAGGCCAGCGCCTCCTCGATCGCGTTGAGGTCCTCGCGGGCCACGTTCTCGGCAAGTGCGATCTCCAGGGAGGAGATCTCATCCGCCGGACGCACCAGCGCGGGGATGTAGTCGAGGCCGGCGAGCTTCGCGGCGCGCAGGCGCCGCTCCCCGGCGATGAGCTCGAAGCGGATGCCGGTGGGGGCAGGTACGCCTGCGGCCACCTGCCCCTCGGGGTGCAGCGGCCGCACCACGACGGGCTGGACCACGCCGAGCGCCTTGATCGAGGCGGCCAACTCCTGCAGCTCGTCGTCGGCGAACGTGCGCCGGGGCTGCCGTCGGTTGACGCTGATGTCGGCCAGCGGCAGCTCCCGCAGGCGGCCCTCGCCCAGGGTCGGCGTCGCGCCGGAGCGCCCGAGCGCCGCGCGGCTCTCACCGATCAGCGCCCCGAGGCCCTTGCCCAGAGCCCTCCTGCCGGCGGCGCCGGACCGGCCGCCGGACTGGCTCTCAGTGTCGGGATCGCGTGCGTCACTCACGGGAGACGACCTCCTTGGCGAGATCGAAGTAGGCGTCGCTGCCGGCGCAGGTGGGATCATAGCGCGAGATCGGCAGGCCATGGCTGGGCGCCTCGCTCAGCCTCACGTTGCGCGGGACGATGGTCTGGAAGACGTGCTCGCCGAGGTGCTTGCGGACCTCTCCCGCCACCTCGCGCCCGAGCCGCGTGCGGCCGTCGTACATCGTCACCACCACGCCCAGGATGGTGAGGTCGGGGTTCAGGTGTTCCTGCACCAGCCCGATGGTCTCGAGCAGCGCCGCCAGCCCTTCCAGGGCGTAGTACTCGGCCTGCACGGGGATCAGCACTTCCTGCGCCGCCACCAGCGAGTTGACCGTCAGCACCCCGAGCGAGGGGGGGGCAGTCGATGAAGACGAAGTCGCACGTCTCCACGTGGCCCGCCAGCGCGTACTCCAGGACGAACTCGTTGCCGTCGGCATTGGCGAGCTCGACCACGGCCCCCGCGAGGTCGGGGCACGCCGGTACGATCGAGAGGTGGCGGAGCACGGTCGAGACGGTGGCCTCGGCGATACCGGCGGCGCCACCGAGCACGCCGTAGCTGGTGAGCCGGGGGTCCGCGGCGCGCACGCCGAGGCCGGACGACGCGTTGGCCTGCGGGTCCATGTCGAGCAGGAGCACGTCGAACTCGGCCTCGGCCAGGCAGGCGGCGAGGTTGACGGCGGTGGTGGTCTTGCCGACGCCGCCCTTCTGGTTCGTCACGGCGATGACGCGGGTCACCGGGCTCCTTTCGCGGGGCACCGATACTAGCAGAGATGACCCGCGGTCCGGCCCGGCGTCAGAGGCGGCCGCGGCGACGGGGCGCGACGCTCGTGGCGCCGCGAGGGCGACGCGGTCAGGCTCCCAGCGGCCGCTTGGCGGCCATGCCCTCGCGGCGGGGAAGCCAGTCGGCGGTCGGCGCCGTCTTGCGGAAGACGGCGCAGACCGCCTCGTCCAGGGGCGACGCGAAGAGCAGCACCGGCGGCTCGGGCGCGAGGCCACAGCGCTCCGCGGCCGCGGCCGCCGCATCGCCCTCCTCCTCGAGAGCGCGCCGTGTTTTGCTCGCGAGCAGCACGCCACCCTCGGCGAGGAGCGGGGCGGCGAGCTCGACGAGTACCGGCAGCTCGGAGACAGCGCGCGCGAGGACCACGGCGTGTGCGTCTCGTCCGGGCGCGCCCGAGGACGAGTAGCGCTCGCTGCGGGCGCAGACGACGCGCGCGCGGCCGGTGAGACCGGATGCGGTGACGGCGGCCTCGAGGAAGGCGCACTTCCTGGCCACGGCGTCGAGCAGCGTGACGGTCGCGGCCGGCACCGCCACGGCGAGCGGGATGCCGGGGATGCCGGCGCCGGCGCCGAGATCGAGCCAGGCGCCGGTCCCGCGCTCCCTCAACTGCGGCACCGAGAGCAGGGCCAGCGAGTCGCCGATCAGCTTGTCGACAACGGCGACGGGGTCGGTGAGGCCGGTGACGTTCGCGCGCCGCCAGCCGAGCAGCAGCTCCACGAAGGCGGAGAGGGCGCCGGCCTGGGCGGCGTCCAGGCCGTGGGTCGCGGCAACGCGCTCCAGTGCGGCCCGCGTCCTGAAGTCGTCGCTCATCGTCTCCGTCACCACGCCCTCAGTCGGGCAGGGCCTCCCGCAGCGCGGCGGCGAGAGCGTCGACGTCCTCGGCGCTGGTCTGCCAGGAGCACATCCAGCGCACGACCCCCGCGTCCTCATCCCACACGTAGAAGTGATACCGCTCGTGCAGGCGCGCGATGACCGGCGCCGGCAACGCCGCGAAGACGGCGTTGGCCTGCACGGGATAGGCGAGCGTGACGCCCGGGGTGGCGGCGACCGCATCGCCGAGCCGCCGGGCCATGGAGTTGGCGTGCCCCGCGGTCTCCCGCCAGAGGTCGCTCTCGAACAGGCGGAGCAGCTGCGCCGAGATGTAGCGCATCTTCGAGGCCAGCTGCGTCCCCTGCTTGCGGGCGTACCGGTAGCCGGCGGCTAGCTGCGGCTCGAAGAAGATGACGGCCTCGGCTCCGAGCAGGCCGCTCTTGGTCCCGCCCAGGGTGAGCACGTCGACGCCACAGTCCGTGGTCAGCTCGCGCAGCCCCAGCCCCAGCGCCTGCGCCGCGTTGACGAGCCGGGCCCCGTCCACGTGGAGGAGCAGTCCGGCGTCGTGCGCCGTCTCCGCCAGGGCCACGATCTCCTGCGGCGTGTAGACCGTACCCAGCTCTGTGGACTGGGAGATCGAGACGACCCGCGCCTGCACATGGTGCTGATCGCCGAAGCCGACGAGCCGGGGGCGCAGCAGCTCCGGCGTCAGTTTGCCGTCCGGCGTGGGTACGTCTACGAGCTTGGCGCCGGCGATGCGCTCCGGAGCGCCGCACTCGTCGACGTTGATGTGCGCGGTCTCCGGGCAGATCACCGCCTCGTACGGACGCAGGAGCGCGGCGAGGACGGTGACGTTGCCGCCTGTGCCGTTGAAGACGGGAAAGGCCTCGACGTCGCCGAACACGTCGCGCAGGCGCTCGCGCAGGCGCCTGGTCCAGGGGTCGTCGCCGTAGGCGGGCGCCCACCCCTCGTTAGCGGCCGCCACGGCCTCGAGGACGGCGGGGTGCGCTCCCGCGTAGTTGTCGCTGGCGAAGAGCGTGAGCGGAGCGCCGTGGAGCGGTGCCCCTGCGGCGCCCCGCTCGGCGGCTTCGCTGCGGCGGCCGTTCACGCCGCGACCATCTTCTTCAGTGACACGTAGAACATGTTGAGCGGGAACTCGTCGTCGAGGACCCGGTCGATCCAGGCGCGCGGCTCGGCCTCGTCGGAGTAGACGCGCGTCTCCTTGCGCCACTGGGAGCCGATGTTGGGGCTGACGTACGGCGAGATGAGATCGTGCGCCGCGATCCAATACGTCACCTTGCTGGTCTCGATCCCGTGCCGGTACAGCTGTTCGACCTCCCCGCGCAGCCCGGCGACGGCGGCGTCGATCCGTTCCCAGTCGATGAGCAGCCGGTTGTCGGTCCACCGCACCACGCCGTGCGCGTGCAGGTATCCGAAGAGCAGCTGGCCGCCGAGACCGTCGTAGTTGCGCACGCGGTTGCCGGTGATGGGGAAGCGGAGGAGGCGGTCGAAGAGGATCGCGTACTTGACGTAGCGGGCGAAGGGGAACGTCTGCGCCAGCTCGTCGGCCGTTCCGTACGTGGCGAGGTCGACGCGCAGTTCCTCGAGCGAGTACATCCAGTACGGCAACCGCTGGCGGATCATGAACGGGTCGAAGGGCAGGTCGCCGTGGCTGTGCCAGCGATCGTGGATCATGTCCCAGAGGATGTACGTCTCGAGCGCGAGGTCCGCCGACGACGCAAGCGCTCGCGCCTCCGGCGGCAGGTCGATGCGGAGGACGTCCGCGCCCCAGAGCGTGGTGCGCCGGTAGCGCGCCGACTCGCGGTCACAGAAGATCGCCCCGAAGTGGTTGGTCGGTCGCTCGGCCACGCTCACCGTCTCGGGGAAGAGCACCGCGCACTCGCTATCGTAGCCCGCGGTGTTGTCCACCAGCTGCACCGGGACGAATTTGGGGTTGTCGTAGAGCTCGCGTTCGATCCGGGCGATGAACTCGGGCCAGGGGGTCCGGACGATCAGCGCCTCGAAGCGCGTGTCCGGCGAGCCGTTGGGCGTGTACATCGGGAAGACGACGAGGTGCTCCACGCCGTCGCGCCGCTCGAGGTCGGGGCGGAAGAGCGCCAGCGAATCCTTGAAGTCCGGCCTGCCGCAGCCGCCCTCGACCCAGGCGTCGAGGTCCGCGACGACCTGGGCCAGGTACGCTTCCTGGTGCGGGAACCGGGGCGCGAGGTCGGCGACGGCCTCGGCCATCGTCACCACCAGCGCCCGCACTTCTCCGGCATCGTGCCGGCCGAGGTCGACTTCACCCTTGGGCTCCTGCAGGAGACGCAGCGCGCCGGTCGCATCCTTGAGGCGCAGCCACGCCGGGTCGTGTGCCGCCTCCGAGACGATGGGGGTCGCGTCGGCGCGGAACGCGGCCAGCGACACCCAGTACAGCAGGTTCAGCCAGAGGCGGCGGTTGTCGCGGCGAGCCAGGTAGTCGTCGCCGAAGAGGTCCGAGTCGGCGACGACCACGACGCGGCCCTCCTTGTACTGCGTCGCGGCGAGCAGAGCGGCGCCGGGCGGGTCCGCCGCCGGGCGTGTGCGCAGGACGACGGCGCCGGGGTCGTCGGTGGACAGAGCCCCGGCGCGGAAGAAGCCCGCCTCCGCGACGCCGTGCAGGATGCCGGGGTCGGGGAGCCCCGGCGCCGCCTCCCCCACCACCCACGAGGGGATACCGTCGCCCGGGTCGTACTCGAACACGATCGTGTTCTCGAAGCGCACCCCGAAGGGCGCGAGGAGGTCGTTGAGGTTCCCGCCGTACTTGTCCTCTTCTTCTTCTCCCAGCACGACGAGACCACCGCCGCGGGCGACGAAGTCCTGCACCGCGGCGATCTCCGCCGGCGAGAACACCGGGGAGTCCGCGCCCACCGTCCGCTCCCATTTGGGATCGCTCGGATGGGCGATGACGACGACGTCCACGCCCGCGAGAGCCACTTCGTCCAGCGGCCGGCCGGCGGTGGTGGCGACCTCGAAGTCCCGGGCGTTGAGCTCCGCGGCGGCGGCGGCGTAGGAGGCGGCCGCCGGGTGGGTCGGCCGCATCCTGGCCGCAGTCTCCGGCCGGATCGACCACGCCTCTCCGTGGTGTTCGTCGAACAGCACCTTGGCGACGGTGCGCTGGCGCAGGGCATCGAGCATCGGGGCCTCCTGCCCTTCGAGGTTGTGACGCGACGTGGGCGCGCGACGTGTCACGTCCTGGTGAAGGGGTTCTTCCTGCCCCGGCGTCGGCCCCAAACCTGCCGGCGGCGACGGGCGGGCGGCTAGAGGTCGCGGCGCTTGGTGAGGACGAGGACCGTGCCACCCTCGTCCGGCTTGCGCAGGTCGAAGTCGTCGACCACGGCGCGGATGATGGAGATGCCCATCCCGCCCTCGGCGAGCCGATCGGTGAGGGCGCGGCACTCCGGACAGTCGTCGTCGTCCTCGTGGAAGCCCCCGCCCTCGTCCTTGATGAGCACGGTGACGCAGTCGCTGTGCACGGTGAACTCCAGGTGGACCTGGCCCTGGTCGTGGTCGTACGCGTGCCGGACGGAGTTGGAGCACGCCTCGGTGAGCGCCAGCTTGAGGTCGGCGACCGCGTCCTCGGAGTACCCGCCGCGTGAGCGGAGAAGACCGGACAGGGCGAGGCGGCCGAGCGACACGAACTCGGCCTTCGCAGGGATATCGAGCTTCACGTAGTCTTCCAAGGCGGGTGAATCCTATCGACTTGTGAGCTGCCGGGCCAGGCTCAGGTGGTTACGTCTACCGCGACGGTCACTTCTTGAGGGAGGTCCGGACGTTCACGTTCTGTCCACACATCGCACAGAATGTTCCCCGGAGCGCAACATCCTCAACCGCTGCCCCGGTCCGGCGGACCAGGAGCCGTTTACAGTTCGGGCAGACTGTGTTCTCCCCTTCGTGGCCGGGCCCGTTGCCGAGGTACACGAAATCCAGGCCGGCGTCGTGCCCCCCCTTGACCGCAGCCTCGAGCGTCGCGATCGGCGTGGGAGGGAGATGCGCGACCTCGAGGTGGGGCATGAAGCGCGTCACGTGCCAGGGCGTCTCCACGCCGAGCCGCTCCACGATCCAGCCGGCGATGCCACGCAGCGTCGCGGCGTCGTCGTTGAAGGTGGGGATGACGTTGGTGACGATCTCGACGTGGCAGCCGTGCTCCGACTTGGCGCGCTCGGCCGACTCCAGCACCGGTGTGAGGTCGGGGATCTTGCAGAGCTCCTTGTACTGCTGATCCGTGAATCCCTTCACATCGACGCGGTAGGCGTCGATGTGCGGCCCGAGGACCGAGAGCGCGTCCTCGGTGATGTAGCCGTTGGTGACCATCACCGTGTACAGCCCGTGCTCGTGCGCAGCCTGGGCGCCGTCCAGGATGTACTCCAGCCAGATCGTGGGCTCGTTGTAGGTCCAGGCCACGCCTTGGCACTCGTTGTTCGTGGCCAGTACGGAGAGGTTGCGGATGGGCAGGTCGCGCAGGTCGCGCGTGGCCTCGGCCGGGTCGGCGTGCGCGATCTGCCAGTTCTGGCAGTGCCGGCAGGCGAAGTTGCAGCCCAGGCTGCCCAGCGAGAGCACCGTGGTGCCGGGGAAGAAGTGGTAGAGCGGCTTCTTCTCGATGGGGTCGGCGGCGACGCTGCACACCTTGGCGTAGGTGATGGCGTAGAGGACGCCGTCGCGGTTGACCCGCGCCCGGCACACGCCGCTCTTGCCGGGCGCGACGCGGCAGAGGCGGGGGCACACGTGACACTGCACCACGCCGTCGCCGACCTGCTCGTAGAGCATCGCCTCGTGCCAGTCGGTCGGGTTCTCAGCCATGATCACGCCTCCGGCCGGCGCAAGCCGGCGATGCCGCGCTGCACGCTGTCGACGAGCGCGTCTTGCAGCTCCTGATTGCCGGCAGCCACGGTGGCCATCTGGAAGGAGGCGTCCGAGCCGAGCACCGGCCTGTCGTCGAGCGAGCTCCCGTCGGCGTCGCCGAACGGAAGCCCGGCCTCCTTGCACAGCAGGTACGCCGCGGCGACGTCGTAGGGGGAGTTGCAGAGCACGGCGCCGCGGCCGACACGGCGGAACTCGGCCTCGGTCCAGGGGTGGGCGGCGATGATCGCCGGCCCAATGTCGACGTAGGCGTCGAGCTGGCCGGTGAGGATGCGCGTGACGCCGTACGTCGCCGAGCCGATGTCGAACACGCAGCCGCCCACCGACGAGCTATCGATGAGCTCCTCGAGGACGCTCGCGAGGATCACGGCCGGACGGCCGCGGAATCCGAGCGTCCAGAAGATGCTGTCGAGCTCGACGCGCGGCGTCGGCAGGAAGGGGATCTCCGCGCCGTCCGCGCGCCTCATGCGAAAGCCGGCGCCCTTCTCCGCGACGAAGAGGTCGCCGTTCCTGATCTCCTGGATGACGCCGGCGACCACATCGCCCATGGCCGGCGCCGGGCCCGCCGGCACCGCGGCGATGCTGACGCACGCCATCTCAAACCCTGCCGCCGCCGGGCGTGTGCCGTCTATGGGGTCGACGATCAGGATGAGCTCGGGGTCGGCGGCGCCCTGCAGCCCTCCGTCCTCGGAGTAGAAGGCCCACCCGGGATGGTGCTCGTGCATGTACTCCGTCAGGAGGGCCTCGGCCCGTTCGTCGATGCTGAAGGTGACGTCGCCGCCGACCGCCACGCCGGCGTGGCCACGCGCGGCGTGCGTGCCGAGCGAGGGCAGCACGACCTCGCGCAGGCGACCGCAGAGCGTGATGAGGCTGTCGGTGACGTCGGTCAAGGGCCCCCGATTCTACCCTGCTATACTCTGCCTGCCGACCGGCGGTCATCGTTGACGAGACTGCCGCGGCCCGTCACCATGACCCCTCCGTCCGCCACTCCATGACCGCGACTCCCGCATCCGCAGGGACGATCGCCTATCGTGCCGGCGGGTCCATCTACCTCAACCTCACCAACCGCTGCTCCTGCTCCTGCGCGTTCTGCATCCGCGAGTGGACCGACGGGGTGTATGGGGAGGACCTGCGCCTGGACCGCGAGCCGGAGCTCGAGGAGGTCACGCAGGCGATCGAGGTCGCCTTCCTCGACGGGCCCGCCGACGAGGTCGTGTTCTGCGGCTTCGGCGAGCCCACGATGCGCCTCGACCTCGTCCTCGCCGTCGCCGAGTGGCTCCGGCTCCGGCGCATCCGCAGCCGGCTGGACACCAACGGCCACGGCGGACTCCTCAACCCCGACGTGGACGTGCCGGCGGCCCTGGCGGCCGCCGGCCTCGACGCCGTCACCGTCAGCCTCAACGCGGCGACGCCGGAGGAGTACGACCGGGTGTGCCGGCCCGTCTTCACCAAGTCCTACAGGGCCGTCCTGCGTTTCGCCGAACAGTGTCTTGCGCATGGAATAGAGACCACGCTGACCGCCGTCGACTACCCGGGCGCCGACCTGCCCGCGGTCGCCGACCTCGCGGCCGCGATGGGCGCGGGCTTCCGGGCCCGCGGCTACGCGGCGCCGCGCGCGCGTCCAGCTGCCGAGAAGGGAGACCAGTGATGGCCGAGTCCGGGGCGCGCATCCTCCTCGTCGACGACGAGGAGGCGATCCTCAAGCTGCTGCGGTTCCCCCTCGAAAAGGAGGGCTACCAGGTGGTCACCGCGCGCGACGGCGACGAGGCGCTCGAGACCTTCACGCGCGAGGACTTCGACCTGGTCATCCTCGACCTCATGCTGCCGCACGTGGACGGCATGGAGGTCTGCCGCCGTATCCGCGCCCAGAGCATCGTGCCGATCATCATGCTCACCGCCAAGAGCGACGAGTTCGACAAGGTCCTCGGCCTGGAGATCGGCGCCGACGACTACATCACCAAGGACAAGTTCAGCCTGCGCGAGTTCCGCAGCCGCGTGCGCGCGCAGTTGCGCCGCGCCGAGATGAGCCGCAGCGCCGAGGCGACCAAGAAGGACGTCATCAAGGTCGACGACCTCGAGGTGGACGTGCTCAAGCGCAACGTCATCGTGCGCGGCGCCAAGGTCGACCTCACCTACATCGAGTTCGAGATCCTCAAGACCCTGATCTCGCACCCCGGACGGGTCTACAGCCGCCAGCTGCTGCTCCAGCTGGTGTGGGGCGACAGCGACTACCGGGACTCGCGCACCGTGGACGTGCACATCCGCCACCTACGCGAGAAGCTCGAGGCGGACCCCAAAGACCCCGAGTTCATCTTCACGGTGCGTAACATCGGCTACAAGTTCCGCGAGTTCTAATGGGACAGGGCGCTCGGAGCGCCTGACCGCATCCGATGTTCAGATCCGTAAAGAACTGGCTCACGCTCCTCATCGCGGCCGTCGTCGCGTTCGCGATGCTGGTCGCGTGGGTGTACGTCGTGCCGCCGTTGCGCGGCCGTCTTGTCGAGCAGAAGCTC
>JBLMXT010000334.1:0-2839 GCA_050257915.1 Deltaproteobacteria bacterium | reverse complement strand
ACGCCGGCGAGGGCGGCGACGGCGTCGAAGAGCCGTCCGCCGCTGGTCGTCCGCGGGACGTTGACGTCGCGCTCGATCTGCCGCACGACGGCGGCGCGCTCCGCCTCCGCCGGCCCGTCGGGCCTGCGCCCGAAAAGGCGGGTCGCGCGCGCTAGCCCCTCCTCGCCGAGCAGCGCGTAGCTCCAGCCGAGGCCCGTCCGCCAGGGATGCGCGATCGCCGCGGCGCCGCCGGGCAGCGGCAGCTCCTCCAGGTGCGCGACCCTGCGGTACCCGAGGAGGTCGCACACCAGGACCTCGCCGCCCCACAGGCGGCCGTCGTCGCCGAAGCCGAGGCCGTCCAGGCTCACGCCGATCACGGCCTCCTCCCGGCCGTGCTCGACCAGCCGCGCCGCGATGTGCGCGTGGTGGTGCTGCACGGCCACCTTCTCCGGCTGGGGCAGCGCCAGCGCGTACTTGGTGGCCAGGTACTCCGGGTGCAGGTCGTAGGCCACGACCTCCGGGTCGAGGCGGAACAGCTTGCGGTACACCTCGATGCTGGCCTCGTAGTGCTCCAGCGTCTCCAGGTTCTCGAGGTCGCCGATGTGCTGACTGAGGAAGGCGTTGGCGTCGCGCGTCAGGCAGAACGTGTTCTTGAGCTCCGCGCCGGCGGCCAGGGTCTGCGGCAGCGGCCGTGGCAGGGCCACCGGGAACGGCGCGTACCCGCGCGAGCGGCGGACCAGCCGCGGGCGTCCCGCGCGCACCAGCGCCACGGAGTCGTCGTAGCGCACGGCGATCTCCCGGTCGTGGACCAGGTAGCCGTCCGCGACCGGCGTCAGGCGGCCGATCTCCTCCCAGCTCTTGACGATCGGCTCCTCGGCGAGGTTGCCGCTGGTCATCACCAGCGGCCGGCCGGCGGCGCGCAACAAGAGGAGGTGCAGCGGCGTGTACGGCAGCATCGCGCCGAGATACCGCTGGCGGACCGCGACTTCGGGGTCGACCGGCGCCTCCTCGTCGGTGAAGGCGTCGTGCTGGGGCCGGCCGGCGGCGCCGAGCTCCGGCCCCGGTTCGCCGTCCGGACCGATCTCACGCCACTCGAGCAGCACGACGGGGTGCTCGGGCGACGTCAGCAGCGCCTCCTCCGCCGTGCTCACGCGACAGTGCCCGCGGAGTTCCTCGACGCCGGCGAACATGACGGCGAGTGGCTTGTCCGGGCGCCGCTTGCGCAGCTTGAGGCGGCGCACCGCGTCGCCGTCGGTGGCGTCGCAGGCGAGGTGGAAGCCGCCGAGGCCCTTGACGGCGAGGATCTCGCCGGCGCGCAGCAGCTCGGCGGCGGCGCGGATGGGGGCCGCCGGATCGCCTTCGGCGCCGGCGGCCAGCTCCACCACCCCGCCGGCGTTCCCACGCTCGGGCTCCGCCAGCCGCAGCAGCCGTACCCGCGGCCCGCAGACCGGGCACGCGTTGGGCTCGGCGTGGAAGCGCCGGTCGGCCGGGTCCTCGTACTCGCGCCGGCATGCGGGACAGAGGGGGAAGCGGCGCATGGTCGTGCGCTCGCGGTCGTAAGGCAGCCCCTCGATGATCGTGAACCGCGGCCCGCAGTTGGTGCAGTTGGTGAAGGGGTACTCGTGGCGGCGGTCGGCGGGGTCGAGCAGCTCGCGGCGGCAGTCGTCGCAGGTGGCGATGTCCGGCGAGACCAGCTGGTAGGCGGCCGGGTCGGCCTGGCTCTCGAGGATGACGAACGCGTCGCCGGCCACCGGGCCGTCCGCCGCCTCCCCGGCCGGCGCATCGCGCACCACGTACGCGGCGATGTGGCTGCGAGGCGGCGCCTCCGCCGGCAGCGCCTCGGAGAACGCAGCGACGGCGCCCGGCGGGCCCTCCACGAGCACCTCCACGCCGGCGGACGTGTTCAGCACCCACCCGCGCAGGCCGTGGCGGACGGCGAGGGAGTAGACGAACGGGCGGAAGCCGACGCCCTGGACCACGCCGCGCACGCTGATGCGGACGGCGCGGGAGTCTGGAGGCCGGAGGGTGCTCACGCCGCCCTCAGTCAGGGCAGCGGAACTGGAAGTCGTCTTTGTAGTGGAGCTCGCCGCACTCGGGGCAGCGCAGCTCGTACCAGAAGCCGGTGGCGACCTGGTGCCGCTCGCAGAAGCGGATGCGCGCGGCGAGGACCTCGAGCTCGGAACCGCCGCACGACAGGCAGGTGAGCAGGATGTCGTCGCCGAGGTCGTAGGCCTGCTCCAGGCGCTGCATGGCGTCCGACGCACTCTCGTGCGGCGGGAGCTCCGCCTCGACGCTGCAGGAGTCGAGACCGGTGGGGCCTTCGATGACCCCGAGCGGGCTGACGAGCCCGGGCAGGAAGGCCAGGCGTTTGCCGTCGGCGCGCAGGTGGTCGAGGAAGCCGCAGTCGCCGGGCACTTCGGCCATGAGCTCGCACTCGTGGCGCTCCACCAGTGCGCGCGGCGCGACGAAGCAGCGCAGCTCGAGGTGGTCGACCTCGATCGGCTCGACGTGCACCGTCCTCGGCCGGCCGCGGCCGCGGTGGTAGTCGGCCGGCGGCACCAGCGAGAGACAGCCGAGCGTGGGGTCCGCCTGCAGGATCGCGACCGCGCGCTCGAGCCACCCGGGCTGGAACGCGAGCGTGTCGTCCACGCGCGCGAGGTAGTCGCCGCGCACCAGCCGGTAGGCGCGGTCCAGGCCGCAGTGGTCGCCGCGCGCGCCGCCGCGCTCGAAGTCCAGCGCGTGGATGCGCCCGCGCAGGTACTGGCGCAGGAGGTAGGTGGCGTCCTGGTCCCCGAGGTCGGTGGCGACCACGGCGAGCTGCGCGTCCGGCGGCGCGGTCTCGCGGATGCCGCGCAGCGCC
>JBLMXT010000333.1:0-3858 GCA_050257915.1 Deltaproteobacteria bacterium | reverse complement strand
GGTGGGGCTACGACACGGTCACAGTACCCGCGCTCGCGCCGTCTCAGCGCTCCCCGTGGGCGGCGGAGCCGGCGGCGCCGGCGCACGACGTGGATTCGCCGCTGGAGGGATCAGGGGGATGTTGGTGCGCACGGCAGGACTCGAACCTGCGGCCTTCGGTTCCGTAGACCGACGCTCTGATCCAACTGAGCTACGTGCGCACGCGGACCGAGAGTATACCCGAAAGCGCGAGGAGGGAAAAACGTCAGGGCTCGCGGAGGCGTAGCCGCGCGACGAGTTCGTCGTCCTCGCGCTCGCCGGTCTCGGTGAAGCCGAGGGAGGCGTAGAGCGCGCGGGCGGCCGCGTTGTCCGCGGCGTAGCTGAGGGCCGCCGCGGGACAGCCCTCGTCGCGGCGCAGCCGCTCGACGAGGGCGCGCACGGCGGCGCTCCCGTACCCTCGCCGCTGGTGCTCGCGGCCGATGACGAGCCCCCCGATCCAGCCGCTGCGGTCATCGGGGTCCACCGCCCACATCACGAAGCCGACGACCTCGCCCCCGGCCGTCACCGCGAGCGGACGCCACACGCCGCCGTAGTGGCAGAGGCACAGGTAGCGGGTGACGGGGGCGACGAAGGCTCGCTGCTCGGGGGTGACCTCGAGGTCGGCGCAGGCGCGCCAGTTGTCGGCGGTCACGTCGGTGAGGTGGATGTCGGTCACGGGTTCCTGGGGGAGCGGGGAGCTGGCGGAGAAGCCGGGATTCGAACCCGGGAAGGAGGTTAAAGCCCCCTTAACCGCTTAGCAGGCGGTTGCCTTCAGCCACTCGGCCACTTCTCCGCGCGGGAGACACACTATACCGCACCCGCCACGGGCTCGAAAGCTGGGCGCGCGAGCGCCGGCGCAGGGTGAGTGGGGCCGGCGCGGCGTACCCGCAGCGGCGGCGGGGCGCGGCGGATATGATGCGGTCACCGCACCGTCACACGCAGCACTGGGGGGCCGAGTGGAGGACATCGCCGGCATCGATCCTGCCGTCGTCGCCGAGGTCGAGCGCGAGACCAGCGAACTGCTGAGCGCGCTCATCCGGATCGACACCTCCAATCCGCCCGGAGACGAAACCAGGGTGGCCGAGCACATGGCCGCCTGGTTCCGCGAGCGCGGGCTCGAGGGAGAGATCGCCGGCGAGCCCGCCGACCGCGCGAGCTTCGTCCTGCGCGTGGACTCCGGCAGGCCGGGCCCTTCGCTGCTGCTGCTCGCGCACGAGGACGTCGTGCCGGCTGACGCGTCCGACTGGCGCGTGCCGCCCTTCTCCGGCCTGATCGAGGACGGCTACGTCTGGGGCCGGGGCGCGGTCGACATCAAGAACCTGGTGGCCGCGCATGCCGTCGCGGCCGCGCGGATCGCCGCCGCCGGCGGCCCGGCTGCCGGCGCGCTCGTCTACGCCTGCACCGCCGACGAGGAGGAGGGCTCCGTCGGCGGCGCCCGCTGGCTCGTCGAGAACCGCCCCGACCTCGTCAGGACCGACTATGTCATCAACGAGGGCGGCGGGCACTTCCTCGAGCGGGCGGGACGCCGCGTCTACCTGCTCGAGAGCGGCGAGAAGGGCACCGCCCAGTTCCGCCTGACCGTCAAGGGCGAGGCCGGCCACGCGTCGGTGCCGCTGCGCCACGGCAACGCCGTCGTGGGCGCGGCGCGCGTCATCGACGCGCTGGTCTCGCACCGGATGCCGCTCGTGATCGACGGGTCCTCCGAGGAGCTCGTGCGGCTGCTCGTCGACTCGCCCGCCCTCCGCAGGCGGCTGCGCGACCCGGAGACGGCGCGCGCGGCTCTCGCCGACCTCGCGCGCCGCGACGTCCAGCTCGCCGACATGATCGAACCGCTGTACGGCTTCGCCTTCTCGCCCACGATCCTGCGCAGCAACAGCGTCGCCGTGAACGTCTACCCGACCCGTGTGGAGCTGAGCGTGGACTGCCGGATGCTCGCCGGGCGGCAGGAGCAGGAGGTGCTCACGGAGGTCCGTACCGCGCTGGATGGGGTGGAGGCCGACTGGGACCTCGAGTGGGCCGGCCCGGTGGTGCGCGGCAATTCGTCGCCGTACCCCTCGCCCCTCGCCGAGGCGATCCGCACCACGCTGGAGCGGCACGTACCCGGCGCCGAGCTCGCCAACAGCCACTCCGTGGGGTTCACCGACTCGAACTGGTTCCGCGCCGCCTACCCGGACACCATCGCCTACAACTTCGCCCCTCACCTCGTGGAACGCTACGACGAGGTCACGCCGCGCTATCACAACGTCGACGAGCGCATCCTCGTCCGCGACCTGGCCTTCCAGGCCCTGTTCGCGGAGCGGGTCGCGCTGGAGCTGCTCCGGTGAAGATCCAGCCGTACATGCTGCTCGCCGCCGGAGCAGCGCTCGACGCCGTGGTGGCGTGGGCGCTCTTCAGAGTGGGCTTCGCCGGCATGGCTGCCTTCATGGGCGTGGTGGCCGTGGCCGGCTTCGTCCTCGCCCTGGTGCTCTGGCGGCGGACGCGCTAGCGCCGGCCGCCCCTACGCCACCGGCCAGTCGATCTCGGTGAGCAGCTCCTCCACGGGCACGGCGTCCGGGTCGTTCAGGTAGATCTCGCGCACCATCCCCGCCGGCCGTCGGCTGCTGTCCGTCATCCACTTCTGCAGCGCCACGTACGCCTTGCCGATCCCGTTGTACGGGCCCACGTGCACCGTGGATGCGACCGTCCCGCCCGGCACCTCCTCGAGCGCGACCCGCTCACCGCCGGCCGCGCCGGGCACGACCGGCATGCAGACGGTGATCACGAACTCGTCGCTGCAGTCCTCGGGATACAGGATGAACGGGGGTCCTGCCCACTGCGCGCCGGTCTTTGCCGCGTGCTCCACGAGCGCCCGGAACGCGCCGCCTATCCGGTCCGCGATCGTCTCCATCGTCACCGGCTGCCGGTACGTGAGTGCGAGCTGCGTCGGGATGTCCTTCTCGGCGATCTCGTAGTCCATGTCTCGTCTCCCTGGTGGCGCCCCGCCTACTCGGCCCGGGCCCCGTGGATGCGGCCGCTCGCGTCGCCGTGGCAGGCGCTGCAACGCTTGATGAACGTCGCCAGACCCTGCAGCCGCAGCGGTACCTGGTTGTCGACGGCCCGTGCCGACCGCCACTCCGCGTGCGGGCTGCCGTGGCACGACTCGCACTGGATGACCTTGCCGTTCATGTCCTCGGGGCCGTTGAGGAGGTATGAGTTCCGGTACAGCTTTCCCGGATTCTCCGCGTACCGGGCGCCGTGGCAGCCGCCGCAGGTGGGCTCGTCCAGCCACGCCTCGCGGTTCGTCGGCGCGGCCTGGCTGTCGGCCACCTGCGCCATGTCGCCGTGGCAGCCCGCGCTCGTGCAGGTGAAGCCCGCCTGCGCCATGCGCCCGCGCAGACAGCGTGTCTGGGCGCCGGGGTGGCAGGTGTAGCACGGCGTGCCGAACGCCGCGACGGCCGGCACGTCCATCTTGTCGCGGTGGGCGCCGTGGATGGCTTGCGACAGCGGCTTCACGCCCGCCCTGCCCTCGGCGCCCAGGGCGTTGTCCTTGTGGCACTCGCTGCAGGCGTGCCGCGTGCCGGCCTGCAGGTCGGCGTACAGCTGCGTGCCGTTGGCGGCGTCGTGCGCCCGCAGGATGCTGCCGGCGGTGTCCGCGGGGCCGTGGCAGAGGTCGCAGCGCATCTCGTCCGAGACGGGCACCACGACCTTGGGCTGCACCGCGAGCACCCTGCCGGTGCTCGCGCTGCGCACGGTGACCCGCGCTACCTGGAGAGGGTTGAAGCGCAGGTCGTCGGTGTACGGCGTGATCGGGATCGCCGTGACCTCCCAGTAGGGAGTGCCCGGGACGCGCCTGAGGCTCCC
>JBLMXT010000332.1:0-3787 GCA_050257915.1 Deltaproteobacteria bacterium | reverse complement strand
TGTCGGCCGCCTCGGCCATCGGCCCCATGAAGAGGTCGGCGTGCGACATGAACTCGACCTTCTCGATGGCCGCCACGACCTCGTTGGTGTTGGCCATGTGCACGATCTGCTGACCACCGACGCTGAACCACACCTTGACGGGGCTCTTGCCGGCGTTGATGGCCTTGACCATCGTGTCCGGGTTGCAGGTGCGGGCGGCGCCCATCTTGTACGTGTCGCCGCCGATGATCTTGCTCTTCATCTCGTCGGTGATGGGCAGCTCGAGGAAGAAGTCCTCGATGAGGCCGGTCTCCGGGAGCACCCAGGTGATCATGCTGCCCGGCCGCTCGATGTTGCCGGTGAGACCCATGAGGCAGGTGATGGCGCGCAGCGTGTGGCCACAGTTGGCCTGCCGCTCGAGCGAGCTGCCGACCTGGATGCAGCCCGGCGTGTCCACGGCCCACATCTCGGCCGCCGTCGTCACGTGCTCCTTGGGGATCCAGCAGATGTCGGAGACCTTCTCCGGGGTGAAGTCCCTGACGCGCTCGCGGAGCTCGTCGAAGCCGAAGGTCCAGTCCTCGACGAACTCCTTGTCCCAGAGCTCCTGCTCGATGATGTGGTTCATCATGCCCATCGCCAGGGCGCAGTCGGTGCCGACCCGCGGCTGGATCCAGAGCGAGGCGCGCGAGGCGTACGCCGTCGCTCGCGGGTCGATGATGATGAGGTTCTTGCAGTAGTCGAGCGAGTTCATGAACCAGTAGGCCATCTCGGAGTCGGCGCTGCTGATCTCGAGCTGCTTGGCCCACATGATCTGGGTCTTGGGGAACTCGCCACCCCAGCCGTGGTAGTCGCAGTAGAGGCGGCCGTAGCCGGTGACCAGGCCGTACAGACCCAGCCGCGGGCTGTGGCACACGTAGCCGGGCGTGATGGCGTTACCGGTACCGAGCGAGCGCGCCATCTTCATCGTGTAGCGGTTGTAGCCGCGGCCGGTGCCCTGCGAGATGGCGATGGTGTGCGGGCCGGGATCGGCGATCGCGGCCTTCATCTTGTCGGCGATGGTGTCGAGCGCCTCGTCCCAGGTGATGCGCTCCCACTTGCCCTCGCCCTTCCTGCCCACCTGCTTCATCGGGTACTTGATGCGGTAGGGATTGTCGATGTGCTGGATGCTGGAGAGCCCCTTGGAGCACATGGTGCCCTTGGTGAGCGAGTCCGGGTTGCCCTCGATGTGGACGATCGCGCCGTCCTCGACGGTGACGATCACCCCGCAGCCGCCGTGGCAGCTCTTGCACGTCGTCACTATCTGCTTGCGGTCAGCCATTGTCTCCCTTTCATGACAGGCCCGGCGGCCGCTTCATCCCACACCCGGAAGGACCGACCGGTAGATGCCGACCTTCAGGACCGAGTACTTGAGCGCGAAGGCGCCGATCGTGTGGCAGACGATCGCCACGATGAGCAGCGGCTCGGTGTCGCCTTCCATGAACGCCGTGACCATCGAGATGACCAGGGGGGTGGCGATGCCGAGGGTCACCAGCAGGATCCAGAAGACCCAGGCCGTGCTGCCCTTGATGAGGTCCTGCGCGGCGAGTTCCGCGGCCGAGTGCCGCCGGTAAGCCCGGATCAGGTAGCCGGCGATCAGCAGGGCGTTGACCACCAGGAGGATGCGGCTCCAGGACTCCAGGCTGCTGATGGCCGCCTCGTCGCCCCCCGTGACCAGGTTGACGCCCATCGTCAGCGCCAGGCCGTCGGCGACGCCCATGATGACGAACACGATCGGCAGCAGCCCCGTGTTCCAGAACGGCAGGCTCTTGCAGTAGCTCATGGCGAAGCCGCAGTAGATGCCGGTGAGCAGGATGAACACGCCGGCCACGACGCCCACCACCCAGGAGAGCACCGTCAGCGTGTCGGCGGCCGCGGCGCCGAGGTCGCCCCAGTGCAGGAAGTACCAGAAGACGATCTGCAGCAGGCCGGCGCCGGTGAACACGATGGAGAAGAACATGCCGCGCGCCAGCCAGGACGTCTTCCAGGCCTTGGTGAACGGAGGGATGGCGCGCCAGAAGCGGAGTGGCCGCCCCAGGTACACGAGGTGGAGCGGGAGCTTGAAGAGCACGATGAGGACCCAGCCGAGCACCGTCGCCCACCAGGCCCAGGTGGTGATCCCGCCGATCCCGGCGAGGAGGCCGACGAGGTACGTGCCCATACCGAGCGCGGAGAAGACCTCGGCGAGCCACACGAGGATGCCCCTGCCGGAGATCCACTCCTTCTGCCGCATCGGCTTGACCATCCACTCGTGCGTGGTGATCCACTGCCGGCGGGTCTGCGCCTTCACGGCTTGGCCTCCGCGTCCGCCGGCTCGCTGCCGTAGATGCGCCGGAAGGCATCGCGGTCCACGGAGCTGAGGTGCTGGATGTGACTGCCCGTCTGGGCCTCACGCGGCGCCTTGTTGTCGTTGCCTCCGAGCCTGTAGTCGATGTACCAGACGGAAGGCTCGGTGCCGTACTCGGCGCGCAGCTGGAACCCGCTGTACTTGCGGATGAGCTGGTTCACCCGGCTGTCCGGGTCGTCGAGGTCGCCGAACGTGAGCGCCCTGGCCTGGCACGTGTTGACGCAGGCCGGCGACGCATCGCGGTCGACGCCCGGCGTGAGCCCGCGGGACATCCCGGAGTCGATGCGCTCGGCGCAGAAGTTGCACTTCTCGGTCGTGCCCCGCTGGTGCGGGTAGAGCTTCTGCCCCATCTTCTCGAACCGTGTGCGCTCATAGCCGGGGAAGTAGCCGGGGTCCTTGTCCTTGGAGTAGAAGGTGCGGTTCTGGTACGGGCAGGCGATGACGCAGTAGCGGCAGCCGATGCATTTGTTCGAGTCGATGACGACGATACCGTCCTCCCGCTGGCGTGAGGCCTCGGTGGGGCAGGCGTGCACGCAGGGGGCGTCGGCGCACTGGTTGCAGCGCACCGGATACGTGGAGACGTCGACCACGCCGTCCTCATCCACCTCGTGAGCGATGAGCTTCACCCACGTGATGTCCAGGGGGAGGAAGTGCTCGATCCTGCAGGCGGCGACGCAGGCGTGGCAGCGCATGCACTTCGCCAGGTTGATGACCATTCCCCATCTCATGGGCGGACTCCTGTCATAGGGACTGGACTCGGCCGTTCGGCGGTAGGAGTGTCACCGCCGGCCGGATGCGTTCCACTGAGCGGAACAGGCGGGCCGTTCCTCGGACCGGCCCGCCGAATCCTATCTCACTACGCGCTCAGCTCGACAGGGCGATGTCTCCGAGATTGACGTCGTCGGTGGCGTCGACCGCGTCGTATGTCTTCGCGGCGAAGCCGTCCGCGCTGATGTCCAGCGCATACGTGCCGGCCTCGATGTCGTTGAACCAGAAGTCGCCGAACTCGTCGGTGGACACGGTCAGCACAGCGCCGTCGGCCGCCGTGAGCGTGCACGTCGCGCCGATGACGACCTCCTTCTCGACCGGGTCGTACACCGTGCCGGCGACGAACTTCTTGGGGACGTTCAGGTAGTGGACGCGGGGCCTGGTGCCGGCCTCCGGCTTCATGACCTCGGCCCGGGCGATCAGGTCGGCGAGCTCGCTCTCCTCGGCGAAGGTGATGGCCTTGGTCGGGCAGGAGTCGACGCAGCGCGGATACTCCCACTCGTCGTCGTCGAGCAGATGGGCGCAGCCGGTGCACTTCTGGGCCAGGTTGAGGTCGTCGTTGAAGTAGATGGCGTCATAGGGACAAGCATCTACGCACAAGCGGCAGCCGGTGCACTTGTCGGTGTCGATGATCACCAGGCCATCGTCCCGCTTGTA
>JBLMXT010000331.1:0-6669 GCA_050257915.1 Deltaproteobacteria bacterium | reverse complement strand
AAATCAAGATTTGTTGTGATAAGCTGCCGGCAGCATGTCGAAAGCGGTGACGAACAGGGCGACGACCTCGGGTAGCGCGTGCTGAACGCGCACGGACGCGGGTGCTCTCGAGCGGCTGGCCCGCGTCGCCAAGGCGCTCGCCGACCCCATCCGGCTCGGCATGCTCGACGTGATGACGCAGGGCCGCGACTGCTGCGGCCTCATCGATCCGGCGGTGCGGGGCGTGCCGGGCGCGGGCGATCCCGAAGGTCTCTGCGTGTGCGAGTTCCAGGAGCAGTTCGGGCTCGCACAGTCCAAGGCGTCCTACCACCTGCGCGTGCTCAAGGACGCCGGGCTGGTCACGGAGGAGACCCGCGGCAAGTGGAGCTTCTACGCCGTGGACCGGGAGCGCCTGTCCACGGCGCTGCGGGAGCTCGGCGACGTCGCCGGGCTCAGATCGTACGCCGGACCCAGATGAGCGAGCTGGGGACCTCGGCGGGGCTCACCGGCTGCGGCCCGGCGCCTTTGGCTCCTGCCGGAGACACGCCCTAGCAGTCGCAGCTCGGCTCGCTGCCGGTCAGCCACCCGTTGATGATCGCCTGAGCGCAGCCGACGCCGGGCTCGACGCTGATGGCTCCGGGCACGCAGTTGAGGGCGCAGGCGCCGCACTCCATGCAGGCGCCCCGGTCCGCGAGCAGGGCCCGGCCGTCGACGACGGCGAAGACGGTGTGCGGGCAGACGGCGACGCACATGCCGCAGCCGCTGCAACGGGTCACATCGAGCTGCAGCGTGACGGCTTCTTCGATGTAGCGAAGCTTCGGCATCGCCTTCACCTTCCCAGTCTGCCGGCCAGCCAGGCGCCGGTCGCCAGGGCGGCGCCCGCCCCCTGCCAGGGCAGCGCCTTGCGCATCTCGAGCTCCACGCCGGAAGGCGACGTGATCGTCGAGGAGCCGGTGAAGTCCATGGCGGTGTACGAGGAGGCCGCTGTGACGCCCGCGAGCAGCGCCAGCCTGGCGCCGGGCGAGAGACGGCGGCCGAACGTCGCGGCGGCGGCCGTGGCGAGGACTCCACCGGCGACGGCGCCCTTGAGCGAGAAGGCGCGGCCGGGGAGCCACGGCAGCGAGAGCGGCGTCACGGCGCCGCCCGCCAGCAGGGCGAGCCACGCGGCGCCTATCACTGGAGCTCCGTCCCGCAGGCCGCGGCGAGGCGACACCCCGTCGCGGCCGATCGCCGAGACAGCGAGGATGCCGGCGTACGCCAGCAGCATGCGCCGGTCCCAGGCCGCGGAGAGCACCTCGGGCACGACCGCAGCCCGCTCGCGCAGGTCGAAGGTCACCTCGCGCATCTTCCCGTCGGCCTTCATCCCCGCGGCGAGGAACGCCGGCACGTCGGCTGCGCGCACTGGTCCGAAGGTCACGCGGAAGCCGCAGAGCTCCTTGACGCGGTGCGCGGCGACCCCCGGCCCGGCCAGTTGCGGAAGCACCAGGCGCCGATGCGCGACGACCTCGGCCAGGCGTGTCTCGTCGACCATCCGCGCGACCTCGTCGGCGCAGAAGGTGCCCTTGCCTGCCGCGCACCAGACGTTGATCCCGCGCGTGTCGACGACGAGCAGCCAGGCGTCGGTCTC
Organism: Deltaproteobacteria bacterium; assembly: GCA_050257915.1. Lineage (GTDB taxonomy): Bacteria > Actinomycetota > Thermoleophilia > UBA2241 > UBA2241 > CAIXSE01. Next base: position 5,063 of record JBLMXT010000331.1, on the reverse strand, counting down.
GCCGAGTGAGGAGCGCAGCTGGTCGAAGGTCAGCTTGTAGTTCGCAGTGACGAGCACGGGGGAGGCTTCAGTGGGCGCTCCTACGGCGTACAGGTCCGGCTCGACGCGATAGTCGTCGCGTCCGATCCCCCAGCGCACGCGCCAGGCGCCGAGGCGATCGGCGCGCGTGACGCTGCGGGACACCGTCGGGATCGGACCCACAGGCGTGTCGAGCGCGCCGGTGACGTAGGCGGCGGGACCGTAGGAGTAGTCGGCGGGAGCGGCCGGCCGAGCGCCGCAACAGGAGTTCTGCCCGCCGCCTGGGCCTTCCCGCTGCGCCGGCGCCTCGCAGCAGGCGCTCTGCCGCTCCCCGGGCGGCGACTCGACCGTGCCGCCGCAGCACGAGCCGGCCGGCTGTGGGGCCGGGCCGCAGCAGGCTTCCCGTCTCTCGTCGGGCTGGTGCGCTGAGGTCATCCCCGCGCGGCCAGCGCCGTGGTGATCAGAGAGCTGACCTCGGCCTGCGACGGCACCTTGCCGCTCAGCACGACCTGGCCGTCGATGACGAGGGCGGGCGTCGACATGACCCCGTAGGCCATGATCTGGGGGTAGTCCTCTACCTTGACGAGCTCGGCGTCGTCGATGCCGAGGTCGCGCACGGCGGCCTCGGTGACCGCCATCAGTCTCTTGCAGTTCGCACAGCCGGAACCAAGGATCTCGAGTCTCACGTGGTGCTCCTCTGACGTCGGTGCTAGGAGGCGGCGCGCACGCCGCGCGTCTGCTTCGTGGCGCACGCCGATGATGCCGGGTCGACGGGGCGCGGGGCGTTGCGCGCCCTGTCGATGAACGCGAGGAAGCCGGCCAGGTCGGCGTCGAACCGCTCCCGGTTGATGGAGTAGTAGGTCCGGGCGCCCTCGTCTCGCGTGCTGAGCAGGCCGGCTTCGCGCAGCAGCGCCAGGTGATGCGAGACCAGCGGCTGGCTGACGTCCAGTGGTCCCGTCATCTCGCACACGCAGCGCTCGCCGCCGAGCAGGAACTCGACGATCTGGGCCCGCGTCGAGTTGCAGAACGCCTTGAAGAACGGCGTGAGGTCCTCGATGGTGACGTGTTCGTTCGGCGTCGTCATGTCGCCTCCCGCGTGGTTGAGTGTCCGTCCAGGGGGTCGCAACCGACCTCGTCGCAGCCGGCCTCGATGGCGGCGGGCAGAGGCTCATCGGTCATGCCCCAGTACCTGCGGCCGAGCCAGAGCGCGACGCTCACGAGGCCGATGAGCACCGGCACCTCGACGAGCGGACCGATGACGCTGGCGAACGCCTGACCGGAGTTGAGCCCGAAGACGGCGATGCTCACGGCGATGGCAAGCTCGAAGTTGTTGCTGGCGGCGGTGAACGAGAGTGTCGCGGTCTTGGAGTAGTCGGCGCCGATCCGGCGCCCCATGAAGAAGCTCACGAAGAACATGATCACGAAGTACAGGGACAGCGGGATGGCGATGAGCAGCACGTCCAGCGGCAACTCGACGATGAGGTCGCCCTTGAGGCTGAACATCACGAAGATGGTGAACAGCAGGGCGATCAGGGTGAGCGGGCTGATGCGCGGGATGAACTTCTGCTCGTACCAGTCGCGGCCCTTGGTCTTGAGCGCGATGAAGCGGGTGAGCATGCCGGCCAGGAAGGGGATGCCGAGGTAGACGAAGACGCTCTTGGCGATCTCGCCGATGGTGATGTCGACGGCCACGCCCTCGAGGCCGAAGAGCGGCGGCAGCTTGGTCACGAACACCCAGGCGAACACGCTGTAGAAGAGCACCTGGAACACGCTGTTGAAGGCGACCAGGCCGGCGGCGTACTCGGTGTCGCCCTTGGCCAGCTGGTTCCACACGATCACCATGGCGATGCAGCGCGCCAGGCCCATCATGATGAGCCCGACCATGTACTCGGGGTAGTCGTGCAGGAAGATGATCGCGAGGAAGAACATCACGAACGGCCCGATCAGCCAGTTCTGCACCAGCGAGAGGCCGAGGATCCTGTAGTCGCGGAAGACGTCGCCGAGCTCCTCGTAGCGCACCTTGGCGAGCGGCGGATACATCATCACGATGAGGCCGATGGCGATGGGGATGTTGGTCGTGCCCACGGTCCAGCGGTCGATGAACTCGGGGACGGAGACGAACGCCCAGCCGATGCCGACGCCGACGAACATCGCGAGGAAGATCCAGAGCGTCAGGTAGCGGTCGAGGAACGAGAGGCGCTTGACGGTGCTCGCTGCCATGGCGACAGGGTACATTGACATCCGTTTATGGTCAAGGTAGCTTGATATAAACGTCGGTCGATAAAAGGACTGTCCGCTTGAGGACGCTTCGCATCGCTACCCCCTTCGCCGTCTTCAGCGACGTGCACGGCAACCTGCCCGGCCTCGAGGCCATCCTCGCCGACATCGAGCGGCGTGAAGTCCCGACGACCATCAGCCTCGGCGACCTCGTCGGCTACGGACCCTCCCCCAACGAGGTCGCTCTGCTCGTCCGCGATCGCGGCATCCCCAGCCTCATGGGCAACTACGACCAGGGCATCGGCTTCGAGACCGGCGACTGCGGCTGCGTGTACACGACCGACGAGCAGCGCGCCGAAGGCGCGGCCTCGCTCTCGTGGACGCAGGAGGCCGTGACCCGGGAGGTCAAGGCCTACCTGCGCACCCTCGACGACCACTTCGAGCTCGACACGCCGGCGGGCACGCTGCTCGCCGTCCACGGCAGCCCGCGGCGCATCAACGAGTACCTGTTCGTGGACCGGCCGGAGAAGGCCATGGCACGCATGGCCGACGAGTTCCCCTATCCGGCGATCCTCTTCGGCCACACGCACGTGCCCTACGCGCGTGCGGTCGGGGAGACCGTCTTCGTGAACGTCGGCAGCGGCGGCCGGCCCAAGGACGGCGACTGGCGCGTCTGCTACGCGATCGTCGACCCGGCGAAGCTGGGATCGCGCGGCTTCGTCGAGTTCGTGCGCGTGCCCTACGACCACGAGCGGCTGCAGCGCGAGCTGGCCGCGACCCCGTTGATCACGAGCTTCGCGGGGCCGGAGCAGGGAGGGGTCGAGTCGTGACGACGAAGGCCCTCGAGGAGCCGGCGCCGGCGGCCGGCCAGGTGGTCGCAGAGGGTCCGGAACCGGACGCTGCGGCGGCTGGGGTCGTGCCGGCGTGCGCGTGCGCGGCCTCACCGGCCGCCCCCGGTGACGCGCGCGCAGACGGCGCCGGCAGCGGCCGGCGCGCCCCGTTCGCCGCGGTCGCGGGCGCCTTCCTCCGCCTGCCCTGGTGGGCGCGGGTGGCCGGCGGCGTGGCCTTGTGGGCGCTCGTCTACCACTACTGGCTGCCCTTCGTGGTCTGGCTGTTCCACGACACGTTGGACCTTCCGGACACCCGCTGGGCCTCGGCGCTCGAGTTCTTCGTCTACGACAGCGTCAAGGTGCTGCTCCTGCTCACCATCGTCGTCTTCGGCGTGGGCATCGTGCGGTCGTTCTTCAGCCCGCAGCGCACGCGGGCGCTCCTGCGCGGGCGCCGCGAGACCACGGGCAACGTGATGGCCGGCGGCCTCGGGATCGTGACGCCCTTCTGCAGCTGCTCGGCCGTGCCGCTGTTCATCGGCTTCGTCGAGGCCGGCATCCCGCTCGGGGTCACCTTCTCGTTCCTCATCGCCGCGCCGATGGTCAACGAGATCGCACTCGTGCTCCTCTACGGGCTCTTCGGCTGGGAGGTCGCGGCCCTCTATCTGGTCACCGGCCTCATCATCGCCATCGTCGCCGGCTGGGTGATCGGGCGCCTGCGCATGGATCGCTACGTGGAGGACTGGGTGCGGGAGATACGCATGGGCGACGCCGAGGATGCCCAGGAGCTCGACTGGCCTGGCCGCGTCTCCTACGCCTGGCAGGCCGTCAAGGACGTCGTCGGCAAGGTGTGGCCCTACGTTCTCGCCGGCATCGCCGTCGGCGCCATCATCCACGGGTACGTGCCCGAGAACTTCATGGCGTCGATCATGGGCGCCGACGCCTGGTGGAGCGTGCCGCTCGCCGTACTGCTCGGCATCCCCATGTACTCCAACGCCGCCGGCATCATCCCCATCGTCGAGGCGCTCCTCGAGAAGGGCGCCGCGCTGGGCACGGTGCTGGCCTTCATGATGGCGGTCATCGCGCTCTCGCTGCCGGAGACCATCATCCTCAAGAAGGTGCTCAAGTGGCAGCTGATCGCCGTCTTCCTCGGCGTCGTCGGCGCCGGCATCATGGTCGTCGGCTTCCTGTTCAACGCGGTCTTGTGAGCCTGCGTCCTCAGATCGACAGACCCCAAGGACCACCTCGACGAAGGAGCCCGTACCGGCATGAGCGATCCACAGACCACCGCCCGTCCCACCTCGTCCTGCTGCGGCGATCAGTCCGCCGCCTCTCCGTGCTGCGGCGGCGCCCCCACCGCCCAGGCCGCGACCGGGCCGCCCGCTGATGCGACGCCGCCACGCCGACTGAACATCGAACTGCTCGTCATCGACCTCGAGAGCTGCGCGCGCTGCGTGCCGACGGGAGAGCAGCTGCGCAACGCCCTCGAGCTCGTCGCCCCCGCGGCCGAGGCCCAGGGCATCGGGCTCACCTATCGCGAGACCGTTGTGCAGACGGCGGAGGAGGCGAAGGCGCGTGCGCTCATCTCCTCGCCCACCATCCGCATCAACGGACGCGACATCGACCAGGACATCCGCGAGTCGCCGTGCGAGTCCTGCGGCGACCTGACCGACGACGACGTCGGCGTCGACTGCCGTGAGTGGCACTACCGCGGCCAGGTCTACAGCGCCGCCCCGCTGCCGCTCCTCGTCGAGAAGCTCATGGACGCGATGCTCAGGTTGGACGAGCGGCCGCCCGTCACCCCCGAGCCCCTGGCGGAGCTGCCCGAGAACCTGCAGCCGTACTTCGCCCACAAGAAGCCCGCGGCCGGCTCCGGCTGCTGCTGCTGAAGGGGCGCGTGGTTGCGAAGGCGAAGCGGAAGGCCTGAGGACCCCGGCATGACGACGGTCGAAGGCCCCCGCAAGATCTACGTCGAGCCGACGAACGCCTGCAACCTGGACT
>JBLMXT010000330.1:0-5150 GCA_050257915.1 Deltaproteobacteria bacterium | reverse complement strand
GCCCGCTGGGCGACGACGACCTCCTCGCGATCCTGGAGGAGGCGATGGCCGACGAGCGCGCGGCCCAGGACAAGTACCGCCGCGGCCTGGAACGCTGCGCCGATCCGGAGGCGTGCGCGGTGTTCGAGCAGCTGCTCCGCGAGGAGCTGGCGCACGAGCGCGTGCTCGAGGCGCGCTACGTGGAGGTCAAGAAGCGCGTCGGGCTCAGTGGCGCCGGCCGGGCCGACCCTGCGGCCGGCCGGGACTGACACCGACCCCGCAACAATTCTTCACACCCGCGAGCGTGGACAGCCTTGACCGTGCCGCGCGCTCGTCGTATTCTTTTTGTGCGCTATCACAGTCAAAACATGTGATCGCGTGTCCCGTCAGGGGGACAAAGACCGGTGCTATCCCACCAGCACCGAGGCCCCTCGAAGGCGGCGCCTCCCCTCCAGGCGCCGCCTTCACTTATGTGCCGGCGCCCTCCGCCCGGCGCGCGAGCTCGCGCAGCAGGCCGGGGATGCCGGCGCGCGGCACCACGAGGTCGGCCGCCGCGCGCACAGGCGCGGCGGCCTCCGCCACGGCGACGCCGAGCCCGGCCCACGTGAGCATGTCCACGTCGTTCATGCCGTCGCCCAGGGTGACCACCTGCTCCCCCGCGACCCCCAGCCGCGCGCACAGCCAGGCCAGAGCTCCGCTCTTGCTCACCGATGCGTCGACGAACTCGATGTACTCCGGCTGCGAGCGGACGACGTACAGCCGCCCGCGCCAACGCTCCTGCAAGCTTGCCAGGAGGGCGTCCGCGTCCGCCGGCGACGTGACCAGCACGAGCTTGGTCGGCGGCCGCCGGACCACCTCGTCCTCGAGGTCGGCCACCGTGTGGATGCCGACCTCCACGTGCTCGGCGTAGCGCCGCGCCCACTCCGTGACCTGCTCCACGTACAGACGGTCGTCGATGTAGGCGTTGAGCTGGCGCCCCATGCCCGCGACGTGCCGTACGACCTCCGCCGCCGCCGGCCCGTCCATGGGCACGTGGCGCAGCCACTCGCCGGTGCCGAGGTCGGCGACGAGCGCGCCCTGGTAACACACGATCGGCCCCTCGCGGACGCCGAGCCGCTCGGCCACGCGGCGGGCGCTCTGCAGCATGCGGCCGGTGCAGACGACCGCGTGGATCCCGGCCGGGGTGAGGCCCGCGATGGCGTCGGGCAGTCCCTCCGCCCACGAGAGGTCTCGCGCGATGAGGGTGCCGTCGAGGTCCGCGGCCACGAGGGCGGGACGGAACGCCGGCGGAAGCACGACGCCTTGGGCGCTCACCGGCCGCCCGTCAACGGATTGCCCGCACGGCGCTCGCGGGTACAGTCAAACCGTATCGCACAGTCCGGTACACGGAGAAGAGCGACACCCCAGCTCCCACGGGGCGCCTTCTTACGAAGACCTGGTGATTCCCAGGTCTTCGTTTTGGCATCAGGCCTTCCTCGCCGCGGCGCGCATCGAGGTGACGATGAGGTCGAGCCGCACCAGGTCCACCGCCGCGACGCGGCGCATGTCGTCGCGGAACGCCTCGAGCACGGCGCCGTGGACGTCGCGCAGGTCGCAGACCGGGACGTCCGCCTCGACGCGCACGCTCCACCCCGCATCGTCCATGCGCACGGCCATCTCGGTCACGCGGGCTCCGGGGAGCATGGCCTCGAACCGCCGGCGCAGGGCCTTGCGGAGGGCGGGGACGGAGAGGCGGGCGGTCCCGTCGGGGACCGAGAACTCGATGACCTGCGGCGCCTCCCCCGGCGAGACCTGCCGGTAGGCGAACACGACGAGCAGGACGGTGACGACGCTCATGACGACGGCCGCGACGATGGTCGCCGTGGAGGAGCGGGCGGTCAGGTCCGCCCACCAGGCGGCGATCGGCCACGAGACGCCGGCGTCGGCGGCCATCGCGGCCTGGCGCACCAGGGCGCCGCCCGCGAGCAGCAGGGTCACGATGCCGACGATGACGGCGATGGTCCGCGCGAGGGCCGTCACGGCAGATGCCTCACCAGTTGCGTCACCTTGAGCACCTTGACGCGCACGTCAAGGCGCTCGAGCTCGCGGCCGGTGAGCCGCGCGACCTGGCGCCGCACCGCCGCGTCCACGGCGCCGCCGACGACGCCCGCGTCGGCGAGCGGCCGCGCCCACACCGTCACCCGGCCCCGGAGTCCGGCGCCGCGCTTGAAGAAGACGACCTCGGCGCGCACCACGTCGGGGTGGGAGCGGCCGGAGGCCGATGCGGCCGGCCGCTCGAGAGCTTCGTTGGGCACCAGGACGCCGCCTTCGCCGGCCGGCGAGGGCAGCCACAGGGAATCGGCGTCTTGGCGCAGCACCAGCCAGACGAGCCCGGCGAGCACGACCATGGCGAGCAGCAGCAGCCAGGCGAGCAGCGCGTGCCCGTTCGGGGTGATGTACGCGAACGGCGAGAAGTCCCAGTCGAGCGCCACGGCGCCCAGCCGCAGGGCGAACAGCAGCGCGACGAGGCCTCCCGCCAGCAGCAGGAGGAAGGTCGCGACCCGGGTGATGGCGCCGGCCGCCGCTCCGGCGGGCCGGCGCTTCTCAGCCCGCGGCGCCAGTCTGGTCCTCCGGGAACACGACGTCGGTGACCAGCACGTTGACGGCGCGCACGGGCAGGCCGGTGGTGGCCTCGACCTGCTCGGAGACGGCCTTGCGGCAGGCCTCCGCGACGGCCGGCACGCTGGCGCCGAACACGATGCTCATGGTGATGTCGATGTCGACGCTTCCCTCGCGCAGGTCGACCGAGATGCCCGGCGTGCCCTTGTCCCCGCGCAGACCCGCCAGCGCACGCGCGCTGGTGCCCCCAAGGGCGTGGATCCCGTCGATGCCGCCGATGGCCTTGAAGGCGACCTTGGCGACCACGTTGTCAGAGATGGTGACGCCGCCCCCGCCGGGGACGGCGGTGGGCTTCGGGGCTTCACTCATAGCTCTCCTCCCGTCTTCGGTCGTCCGCGCTCATCACGAGCGACGGCCGCGGCCGTCGTGCCTACTGTACCCGGCGCGGACGCCGGCGACGAATCAGGGTCGGCCGCCCGGCCGCCGCTGTGCAGGCGACGGCGCGGGCGCTACCCGCGATCCGCCCCGAAAGCGACGTGCCGTGGCCGACGACGGCGTCGACTCAGCTGCACTTGCTGTAGCTGCATCCGGGGTCGTTGCACACCGCGCAGCCGCCCTCGTGGCGCATGGAGCCGCCGCACTCAGGGCAGGCCCCCTGCGCGACCTCGACCAGGGAGAGCTGCGGCTCCGGTGTGGCGCTGGCCCGCGCGGCCGCGCCGGTGACGTACCGCCGCTCGAGCGCCTTGCCGATGGCGTCGGCACAGCTGAGCGTCGCGTTGGGGCCCATGCCGTAGGGCACGTGGCAGCGGATGCCCTTGAGCTGCTCGACGATCTCCTGCGCCGACGCGCCCTTCTTGAGAGCGAGCGAGATGAGCCGGCCCAGCGCCTCGGTGTTGCTCGAGGCGCACCCGCCGGCCTTGCCCATGTTGGCGAAGACCTCCCGCGGGCCGTACTCGTCGTCGTTCATGATGACGAAGAGCTTGCCGCAGCCGGTGTCCATGCGCTGCGTCTCGCCGGTGAGCAGCTGCGGGCGCGCCGGCCGCGTGGTGGCGATGCCCAGGCCCGGCTCGGGCTCGCGCTTCTTCTTGGTCTGGCCGACGTTGAGCACCTGCTCGTCGCGGCTGCCGTCGCGGTAGATGGTGACGCCCTTGCAGCCGGTGCGGAAGGCCATGCGGTAGACGTTCTCGACGTCCTCCACGGTGGCCTCGTTGGGGAAGTTGACCGTCTTGGACACGGCGTTGTCGGTGCTCTTCTGGAACGCCGCCTGGAGCTTGATGTGCCACTCGGGCGTGATGTCGTGCGCCGTGGCGAACACCTGCTGCACGTCGGCCGGCACACCCTCGGTGTGCCGCGCGGAGCCGACCTCGGCGATCTTCTTCATGAGCTCGTCGCTGTATAAGCCGCGCTCACGGGCCACCTGCTCTAAGTAGGGGTGGCCCTCGACCATGCGGTCGTCGTCGAGCACGTTGGCGCGCACGTAGCTGAGCGCGAAGATCGGCTCGATGCCGCTCGAGCAGCCGGCGATGATGCTGATGGTGCCCGTGGGCGCGATGGTGGTCACCGTGGCGTTGCGCACCCGCGCGCCGGCCGGCGAGTCGTAGATCGAACCCTCGAAGTTGGGGAACACGCCGCGCTCGCGAGCGAGGTCCTCGCTCTCCGCGCGCGCCTCGTCGTGGATGAACCCCATGACCTCTCCGGCGATACGGCAGGCCTCGTCCGAGTCGTAGGGCACCTGCAGGCGCAGCAGCATGTCGGCGAACCCCATGACGCCGAGGCCGATCTTGCGATTGCCCTTGGTCATCTGCTCGATCTCGGGCAGCGGGTAGCGGTTGACGTCGATGACGTCGTCGAGGAAGCGCACGGCTGTGCGCACGATGCGTCCCAACTCGCCGTAGTCGACGTGCCCGTCGGGGACGACGCGCGAGAGGTTGATGGAGCCTAGGTTGCAGCTCTCGTACGGCAAAAGTGGCTGCTCACCGCATGGATTCGTGCTCTCGATGTCGCCGAGCTGCGGCGTGGGGTTGTCCTCGTTGATGCGGTCGATGAAGACGATGCCGGGGTCGCCGTTCTTCCAGGCGAGGTTGACCATGTTCTTGAAGACCTTGCGCGCGCTGAGCGTCCGGACCGTCTCGCCGGAGCGCGGGTTGACCAGGGCGTAGTCCTCATCCGCCTCGACGGCGCGCATGAACGCGTCGGTGACGGCGACCGAGATGTTGAAGTTGTTGAGGCGGTCGTCGTCCTGCTTGGCGGTGATGAAGTCGAGCACGTCGGGGTGGTCGACGCGCATGATGCCCATGTTGGCGCCGCGGCGGGTGCCGCCCTGCTTGATGGTCTCGGTGGCGGCGTCGAACACGCTCATGAACGAGAGCGGGCCGCTGGAGACGCCCCTGGTGCTGTTCACCACGTCGTTATGAGGGCGCACGCGCGAGAAGGAGAAGCCGGTGCCGCCGCCGCTCTTGTGGATGAGGGCGGTGTTCTTGATGGCCTCGAAGATGGACTCCATGGAGTCGCCGACGGGGAGCACGAAGCAGGCGGAGAGCTGGCCGAGCTCGCGGCCGGCGTTCATGAGCGTG
>JBLMXT010000329.1:0-4564 GCA_050257915.1 Deltaproteobacteria bacterium | reverse complement strand
CCGCTTCGGCATCGACGAGCTCGCCCTCGAGGACGTCTTCGTCGACCTCGTCGGGGAGGCCCGCCGGTGAACGGCTTCGCCCCCTTCCTGCGCAAGGAGTTCAGCGAGACCCTGCGCACCTGGCGCCTCTGGGTCGTCCCCGGCTTCCTGCTCTTCTCGGCCTTGAGCTCGCCCCTGGTCACCTACCTCATGCCGACGCTGCTCGACAGCCTCGGCACGGCCCAGCAGGGGCTCAGCATCACCGTCGCCGACCCCACGGCCCTCCAGGCCTACCTCGAGTACCTTGGTAACCTCGGCCAGCTCACGTTGTTCGCCCTCGTCATCGCCTACGGTGGCATCGTGAGCGGCGAGGTGCGCGGCGGCACGGCGGCGCTCACCCTGGCCAAGCCGCTCTCCCGCGCCGCCTTCGTGACCGGCAAGTGGCTCTCACAGGCCGCGGTGGTGGTGGTCGGCGCGGCCCTCGGGACGCTCATCTGCATCGGCGTGACGCAGCTCTTGTTCGGGGGCGGCCCGGCCGGCAGGACGCTCCTGGCCGTGGGCCTCTGGATGGCCTATGCGGTCATGTTGCTGGCGGTCATGGTGCTGCTGAGCGTCGAGCTCAAGGCCCCGGCCGCGGCCTCGGGCGCCGGCATCGGCGTGTACGCGGCCTTGGTCGTGCTCGCACAGTTCGAGGCCACGAGTCGCGCCACCCCGGCTGGGATCTCCGCAGCGGGGCTCGCGATCGTGCGCGGCGAGCCCGCGCAGTGGGCGGGCCCGCTCCTGGCCACCGTGGTGGTCGCGGCTGCGTGCCTGGTCGCCGCCGTGCTGCGCTTCGAGCGGCGCGAGATCTAGGCCGTCGCGCTCGCGCCCTCACGCCGGCGCCCTGGCCGCGGCCGCCGCCAGACCGGCCGGGGCCGCCCACATCGCGACGTCGCCGACCTGGTCCGTCCGTGCGCACGGGACGCCGGCGCCGGCGAGCAGGTCGAGCGTCTCCACGGTGGGATGACCGTAGGTGTTGACCCCGACGGAGATGACGCCGAGCCGCGGCTGCAGGTCCGCGAGCAGCGCTTCGCTCAACCCGCCGCGGCTGCCGTGGTGCGGGAGCTCGACGACGTCGCAGGGCGGCAGGTCGAGGGCCGCCAGCGCCTCGCCCTCCGCGTCGCCGGGGATCAGCGCGCGGTGCCCGCCGAGCTCGACCACGGCGACGAGCGCGCAGTCGTTCTCACCCTGGTTGCCGCCTTCGCCGCCGGGAGCCTCCGTCGGCAGCACGCGCAGCGCCCAGCCCTGCCCGGCGGCATCCTGCCCCGCGGTGCAGCGGCGGACCTCGGTGCCGGCCGCCGCGAGCCGCGCGGCGAGCTCGTCCAGTGCGTTCGAAGGCTCCGGGGGCAGCGGCAGCAGCGCCGTCCGGATGGCGAAGCGACCGACTACGTCCTCCAGCCCGGCGACGTGGTCCGCGTGCCCGTGCGACACCACCAGCAGGTCGATGCTGCAGACGGCGTGGCGGCGCAGCACAGCTCCGAGCGGCCGGGGGCCGGCGTCCACCAGCACGGTCGGGCCGCCGGGCACCTGGAGCAGCGTGGCCGCCCCCTCGCCGACGTCGAGGAACGTGAGCGTCGGCCTGTCGGGCGGCCGCACCGGCGCGGGCGCCAGCAGGAGCGCCGCCGCGACCAGCGTCGCCGTCGCGGCGGCGAAGGACGGCCAGCGGCGGCGGTCGCCCACGTAGGCCGCCAGACCGCCGCCAGACCGAGACGCCAGTGCCGCGATCACGGCGACCTCCGCCAGCAGGCCCACGGCCAGCACCAGCCGCAGTGAGACGCCCTGGTACTCGTACACGGCCCCCGGCAGGCCGGCGAAGAAGTGCGCCACGGCGAGCAGAAAGCCGATGAACAGCCCGGCGACAACGTTGAGCGGCGCCGACAGCCACTCGCTCACGAACCCCAGCAGCAGCGAGAGCATCCCGAGGAACATGATCGGGCCGAGGACGAATCCGCCGGCCACGTTGGCCGGCACGCTGACGAGCGAGGCGGAGCCGAAGGTGAGCACCGACACGGGGGCGGTGGAGATGCTGGCCGCCGTCGTCACTCCCACCTGCTCCGGCAGCGGACCCGGCAGGAACGAGACGGCGCGGGTGAGCGGCCGGGCGAGCACAAGCAGGCCGACGACCGCGCCGAACGAGAGCTGGAAGCTCACGTCGAAGAGGTTGTTCGGGTTCACCGTGAGCAGCCACGCTGCGGGGGCCAGCCAGAGCAGCCAGCCGTCGCTCGGGCGCGAGGCCAGGATCGCGAGCAGACCGCAGATGCCGGCGACGCCGGCGCGGACGATGGACGGCGACGCGCCGGTGAGCAGAACGTAGGTCGCGACCACGGGCAGCAGCAGGGTGGTGCGCAGGAGCCGGTGCATGCCGAGGAGCGCGAAGGCGAACGACCACATGGCGCACAGCAGCACCACGTTCTCCCCGGACACGGCCATGATGTGCAGCAGGCCGCTCCTGCGGAAGTCCTCGACGAGCGCCGCCTCCACCCCCTCGTCGTCACCGAGGACCATGCCCTGCAGCACGTCCGCGACCGGTGAGTGCACCCCGGCGGCGAGATGGGCGCGCGACGCCAGGCGGAGGCGGTCGACGATGCCTTGCAGCCCGCCGCGGCGGCCGGTCACCACCAGATCGGCGAAGTCGCCCTCGAGCAGGACGTGCTCGCCGCGCCGGCGCAGGTAGCGGCCGTAGTCGAAGGCGCCGGGACGAGGCTCCGGCAGCGGCTCGACGCGCACCGAGGCGAGCCGCAGCAGCGCGCCCTCCGTGAGCGGCCCCGTCGGGTCGTAGGCGAAGGCCTGTCCGTCGTCGAGCCGCAGGCGAAGATGGGCCGGCTCGCGCAGCCGCCTGCCGCCCAGATCCGTCGCCCGCAGGGCAAGCGTCACCTGATCACCGTCGATCGCAGGAAGGTCCGTGAGGACCGCCTCCAGCGGGACGCGTTGGCCCGTGTAGGCCGCGAGCGCGGAGTGGGCGACGGCGTCGAGACGGGCACCGCCCAGCACGGCGCCGGCGCAGAGGAACAGCACGGCCAGGCCGGCGAGCACGGCCACCGGGCCGTGCCCGGGGTGGGTGCGCGTGCGGACGCCGGCGACCAGGGCGCCGGCGGCGAGCGCGGCGGCCGCCCCGGCGAGCGCCGGCGGCGGCCGCCAGGCGAGCGCGAGACAGAGCCCCGCACAGTACGCGCCGAGCAGCACGTGAGGAGGTGCCGGAAGGCGCACGTTCGCGGCCTCAGACGGTGATGGAGTCCTGCATCGCCGCGAACTTGGCGTCGCCGATGCCCGGGACCTCCTTGATCTCCTCGATCGTCGTGAAGCCGCCGTTCGCGGTGCGGTAGTCGATGATCTTCTGCGCCGTGGACGGGCCCACACCGTCGAGCGCGTCCAGTTCCTCCAGCGAGGCGGTGTTGATGTTGATCAGCGCGCCGGGGCCGGAGGAGCCCGCCGGCGCGATGCCCAGAGCCCCGCCGGACGACGACCCGCCCGTCGCCGGCGCCGCCGCGACCGCCGCCCCGCGCTCGGGCACGACGATCTGCTGTCCGTCGGCGACCGGCGCGGCCAGGTTGACCGCGGCGAGCTCGGCCCTGGCCGTGGGGCCACCCGCCAGCTCGAGAGCGTCGGTCACCCGCGCCCCCGCCGGGCGCCGGACGACCCCGGGCGAGCGCACGGCGCCGCACACGTACACCATGACGTCCGGCGCCGGCGAGGCCGCCGGGGCCGCAGGCGCCGCGGCGGGATCGCCGGCCGGCGACGCGACGACCGGCGCAAGCACGACGGCCTGAGCCTCCGACGGGCCAGCCTGACGCGGCAGCACGACGTAGCGGACGCCGACCGCGACGACCACCGCGGCGACCGCGACGTAGGCGATGATCTGGCGTCGAGAGAGCTGCACGTCCCACCTCCAGCGCCGCGGTCGCTGCGAGGAGAGTGACGGGCGCCGGGGGCGCGTCCGACGCCCGTCGCGACGCAGGCTACGGCAGCAGACGCCGGCCTGCATCACCCCTCAGGGGCGATTTCACGGGGTGACCGCGACTGCGGTATCGTCGCGCGGAGGAGCGATCAGCGACCGCGGGGAGGCACCATGACGAGCAGGGCCATGTTCACCGACGACGAGTGGCACACGCTGCAGTGGGCCGTGACCGACACGATGGCGTACGTCTCCATGGCGGATCACGGCTTCTGGGACACCTTCAAGGAGGCGAGCGCCGCGGCGAAGTTCATGGCGCGGGCCAAGGCCTCCAGTGACAGCCCGCTCGTCCACGACCTCGCCGGCGACGTCAAGATGGGTCACGACAAGGCGGTCACGCACGACCCGGCCGACATGGGCGCAGAGGTGACGGCGCGCGTGCGCCAGGCGGTGGAGCTCGTCGCCGCCAAGTCGCCGGCCGACCTCGCGGCGTTCAAGAGCTTCCTGCTCGGCGTCGCGCAGGCCACCGCCGACGCCGTCAAGGGTGTCAGCGACCACGAGGCGACGGCGATCGCGCGGCTGCAGGACGTGCTGCTCTAGCGCACCACGAAGTTCACGAGCTTGCCGGGCACGTAGATCTCCTTGACGACCTGC
>JBLMXT010000328.1:0-3423 GCA_050257915.1 Deltaproteobacteria bacterium | reverse complement strand
GTCGCGCACCGGTTCGCGACGGCGGAGGTGGCCTCGTGACGCACCTCACGGAGATCGACGCCGGTGACGGCCGGCTCGTGACGACGCTCGCCGACATCCTGCCGTAGCGCGGCGAGCTCCGCGCCCTGTTCATCGGCAAGACGCCGTCCCCCGCCAGCGTCGAGGTCGGCCACTACTTCGAAGGCAAGATGGGCCGCGGCCTGTGGAAGCGGCTCGTCGACGCCGGCATCCTCCGCCTGCCGCCGGGCGGCTACGGCGACGACGCCCTCCTCGCCGCCGGCTTCGGCGTCACCGACCTGTGCAAGATCCCGCGGCCGTTCGGCGACGAGCCCGGCCGCGAGGAGTACGAGGCCGGCTGGGAGCGGGTGGCCGGCATCGTCGGGCGCCTGCGGCCGCGCATCCTGGTGTTCGTGTACAAGGGGTCGCTCGACAAGGTGCTCCACTTCTCCTTCGGCTGGGAGCACAAGAGCGGCTACGGCTTCAACGACGACCTGGCGCGGACGTTCGGGCGCCGGGTGTTCGCGTTCCCGCTGCCCGGCGTGTCGTGCTCGGCGCGTGAGGCGCAGCGGCACATGACCGACCTTGCCCGGGCGTTCGAAGTCCTCTGAGGGAGACGACGACATGAAAGTGGTGGCGTTCAACGGCAGCGCGCGCAAGGACGGCAACACGGCCGTCCTGGTGCGCCGGGTGTTCGCGGAGCTCGAGGCCGAGGGCATCGAGACCGAGCTCGTGCAGCTGTACAACCGGGGCTTCCGCGGCTGCACCGCGTGCCTCAAGTGCGCCGAGACCCAGGACAACACCTGTTCCGGGCTCAAGGACGACGGGGTCAACGCGTGCATCGCCAGGATGGTCGCGGCGGACGGCATCATCATCGCCTCGCCCACCTACTACGCCAACTGCACGGCGACGACGCAGGCGTTGCTGGAGCGCGCCGGGTACGCCACGCGCAAGAGCGGCAACCCGCTGGCGCGCAAGGTGGGCGCCGCCGTGGTCGCCGTCAGGCGCGGCGGCGCCATCCACGCGTTCGACAGCATCAACCACTGGTTCCAGATCAACGAGATGCTCGTGGTCGGCTCGAACTACTGGAACCTCGGCATCGGCCTCGGCAAGGGCGACGTGGAGCAGGACGAGGAGGGCATGGAGACCATGGCCGCCCTCGGCCGCCACATGGCATGGGTGCTCAAGAAGCTGAACGCCTGACGCCCGCGGGGAGCCGGTGAGCGGCGGCCTCGAGCCGCCGAGGGTCCTCCTCTTCGACGGGAGCGCCAACCCGGGGAGCAGCATCGCGCCGCTGCTGGAGCGTGTGCGCGAGGCGCTGGCGGCCGAGGGCTTGGAGGCCGAGCTGGCGCGCCTCGAGCGCAACCGCTTCACCGGCTGCACCATGTGCGGCGAGTGCGGCCACCGGCGCGACCTGGGCTGCGCCCGGCCTCCCGCGGACGGGCTCCGGCGCTGCGCCCGCAAGCTGCTCGCCGCCGACGGTGTCGTGATCGGTACGCCGGCGTACGGCGCCGGGGTGAGCCCGGCTACGCAGCGGCTCATGGCGCACCTGGAGCAGCGGAGGCAGGTCCACGGGGAGCAGCCGCTGGCGGGCAAGGTGGCGGCGGCCGTCGTCGACGTGCGCAACGCGCGCTCGCAGCACTCGCTCGCCGTCCTCACGCAGTGGTTCCGCGCCAACGGCATGGTCGTGGTCGACGAGGCCGGCGTGACGCGCCGCGAGGACCGGGCGGCCACCGGCCGGGCCGCCGACGAGGCGGACGCGGCCATGGCCCGTGTCGGCCGCGCCGTGGCGTCGACGCTCAGGCGGCTGCGCGCGTAGAGGCCGGGCGGGGCGCGGCGGCGCGCCCGGCCACATCCGGGCCGGGGACGCTTCAACCCCCCCGTACGCACCCGGGCCCGGAGGCCGCTTTGGCCCCCGGGCCCTCACTCACGACCCTCGGCGGCGGTCCGCTGCCGCGATCACGACTTCCCGTGCTTGATCTCGCCGATCCGGGTCGCGGGGTGGTGCATGGTCTTGCTGGTCCAGGACTTGGGCGGCTGGGTGACCCCCTTCGGGCCCTGCCAGCGCTCGTGCCGGTGCCCCGCCTTCTTGCCGGGGCCCTTCTTGCTGCTGTCGTCTGGTCTCATCTCCGACCTCCGCCGACGACGTTCCCACTCGGGTGGTACCCCGCCTGACCGCCGGTAACGCCGTCGCGTCAGCTGCCACTCTTGGGCAGGTACGGGACGATCCAGTTGATGAAGGCCTGCTCGCTGCGGGTCTGGGTGAAGAAGGTACCGGGCCCGGTGAGCGTGACCACGAAGCCCTCGCCCGAGAAGAAGAGCGACTTCATCCCGCCGACCTTGTGCACCTGGATGGGCATCGCCTCGTGCCACGCCACCAGGTGGCCGCTGTCGACCGTGTACTGCTCGCCGGCCTGCAGGTCGACGCGGCGCAGGGCGCCGTAGGTCGCGTACACCACCTTGCCGCGGCCGCTGCACTTGACGACGAAGAACGATGAGGAGCCGAACGCGCTCTTGAGGCCGCCCCAGCTGGTGTCGAGGTCGATGCCCGTCTCCGAGGCGACGAAGCCGTCGCGGTGGTACAGCCAGGTCTCGCCCTGCTGGTCGATGTACGACATGTCGCCGGGCAGGGAGTGGGCGAGCACGATCTCCCCGCCGGTGGCGGGGGCCGTGAAGGTGTTCATGAAGAACGACTCCCCGGAGATCGACCGCTTGAGGCCCTTGAGGATGCCTCCCTGCGTGGACGTCTCGATCTGCGTCCCCGTGGTCATGCTCAGCATCGCGCCGCCCTCGCAGCGGATCTGCTCCCCGGGCGCCAGCTTCGCCACCGCGACGGTGAAGGCCGGGCCGTTCTCGAACGTGACGTCCATGTGGTTCCTCCTGGGTCGGTTCCAGCCACCGTACCCGCCGGGCTTGAGCGGCAGACCTGTTTGCGGGCATACTCAGACCCTGACGCCCGCCCCCTGCGGCGGGCCCGGCCGGCACGACTGCGACGGGAGTCCACATGTCCAGAGGGTTGTTCGCGGGGTTCTTCCAGACCTTGGGGTTCGTCGTCATCGTCCTCGTGGTGCTGTTCGGCATCTTCACCCTCGTCAGCTATCTCGCCGGACCGGTCGGAGGCTGAGGCCGGCCGCGGGCGGCGCCCAGCCCGCGGCGACACAGGAAAGGAATCCGCGTGGCCCGTTACGTCGAACGCAGCCAGCACGACTGGTTCAGCACCTTCTGGAAGCTCGCCGTCTTCGTCGCCGTGGTCCTGGTCGCGATCCTCGTGGTGTATCCGTGGAAGGGCTTCCTGCCCACGTTCCTGCTCATCATCGCCGGGCTCTGGATGTACATCAGCCTCATTTCACGCACGTCCGGCTACGTCTGCGGCAAGTGCGGCAAGGCGTTCCAGGTGCCGACCACGGTCAACTTCTTCACGCAGTC
>JBLMXT010000327.1:0-4506 GCA_050257915.1 Deltaproteobacteria bacterium | reverse complement strand
GCCGCGGTGCTCGCGGTTCAGGGCGCGCATGCGTGCCTCGCCGACGAAGCCGACGGCGACCTCGGCGCCGCGCACGCCCTCGGCCTCGAGCACCCTGGCCACGAGGCGGGCGACGAGCTCCTCGTCCAGCGCCGTGCGCGTGCCGTTGACGACCTCGACGACGTTCACGGGCCCTGGCCCTCCCGGCGCGGGCCGGACGGCGACTGGCGCTGCGCCCGCGCCGCCCCCACCTCGTCGTCGTGCGCCTTGTACGCGTTGACGATGCGCTGCACCAGCTTGTGACGCACCACGTCGTGGCCGTCGAACTGCACGATGCCGATATCCTCGATGTCCTCGAGGACCTCGGACACGGTGACGAGCCCCGAGGTCCGGCTGTGCGGCAGGTCGATCTGGGTCACGTCGCCGGTGACGACCATCTTGCTGCCGAACCCGAGGCGCGTGAGGAACATCTTCATCTGCTCCGGTGAGGTGTTCTGCGCCTCGTCCAGGATGATGAACGAGTCGTTGAGCGTGCGCCCGCGCATGAATGCCAGGGGCGCCACCTCGATCTCGCCCTTCTCGATGAGGGCCGCCAACTTCTCGCCGTCGATCATGTCGTAGAGGGCGTCGAACAGCGGCCGGAAGTAGGGGTCCACCTTCTCGCTGACCGTCCCCGGCAGGAAGCCGAGGCTCTCCCCCGCCTCCACGGCCGGGCGCGTGAGGATGATGCGGCCGACCTGCTTGCCGAAGAACGCCTGCACGGCCATGGCCGTGGCCAGATACGTCTTGCCCGTGCCCGCCGGCCCGATCCCGAAGGTGATCGTGTTGCTGCGGATGGCGTCGACGTACAGCTTCTGGTTGACGGTGCGCGGGCCCACCTGGCGGCCGCGGTGCGTCCACACCACGTCGCCGTAGACCTCGGAGGGCTTGCCCGACGAGTTGACGGCGATGTCCATGAGCGACTCCACCATCGCCGGGTTCAGCGGCCGCCCGCCGTGGATGACGGTGAGCAGCTCGTCGATCGCGGCGCGCGCCTTGTCCACGTCGCAGGTCTCGCCCTCGAGGATCAGCACGTTGCCGCGCAGCGTGAGCGTGCAGTCGAGGCGCTGCTCGAGGACCTTGAGGTGCGCGTCGTGCTCGCCCGCGAGCGTCAGCGCCTCGCTGTTGCTGTCCAGGTCGATGACCGCGCGTGACACCGGCGCCACCTTCAGCCTCCGAGGCGGCCGCGGACCAGGTCGCTGAGCCTCTTGCCGTCGGCGCGGCCGGCGACCTTGGGCTTGAGCCAGCCCATCACCTTGCCCATGTCCTTGGGCGTGACGGCGCCGGTAGCGGCGATGCCCTCGTCGACCAGCGCCTCGAGCTCGGCCTCGCCGAGCTCCTCCGGCATGTAGCCCTTGAGGAGCCCCTCCTCGTAGCGCTCCTGATCGGCGAGGTCGGTGCGGCCGGCCCCGTCGTAGAGCTCGATCGCCTCGGCGCGCCGCTTGCGCTCGCGCTTGAGCACCGTGAGCTCGTCGGCCTCGGTCGGCTGCCTGCGGCTGTCGATGCGCTCCTTCTTGAGCGCCGCGACGAACGAGTTGCAGGCTTCGCGGCGCCGCTTGTCGCCCGCCTTGAGGGCCGCGGTGGCGTCGTCCTTGATGCGCTGTTCGATCGCGCCGAGCTCTCTCATGACGCCTCCTCTTCCGGCGTACACGAGCGGGACCTCGCAGCCGTACTCATACCATGCCTCCCAGCCGGGTCCCGCCGATGACGTGCCAGTGCAGGTGCATGACCTCCTGGCCGGCGTCGGGACCCGCGTTCGTGATGACTCTGTAGCCGCTCTCCGCCACGCCGGCGGAGCGGGCCGTGGCGGCGATGAAGCCGAGCGCGCGGGCCGAGGCGCCGCCGTCCAGGGCCCCGGCCTCGTCCAGCGAGGCGACGTGCTCGCGCGGGATCACCAGCAGGTGCACGGGCGCGAGCGGGCGCGCGTCGCGGAACGCGACGAAGTGGTCGTCCTCGCGCACCACGTCGGCGGCGATCTCGCCGGCGGCGATCCTGCAGAAGATACAGTCGGTCATCGCTCTACTCCTTGACGCTGCCGGCCACGCCGTCGCCCGTCAGCTCGTCGGCGACGGCACGCACCAGATCGCCGCGCCGGGCGCGGCCGCGCAGCGCATAGCGCACGTAGTCCGAACTGTACCCCTTCCAGAGGCCGTCGCGCCGCTCCTCGACCAGGACCTCGGCCTCGCGCCCGAGCGCGGCGCGGCGCGCGGCAAGGGCGGCGGCCTCCGCCGCCGCCAGCGCGCGCCCCATGCGCTCCTTCACCACGGCGGCCGGCAGGGGCGGCAGCTCCGCCGCCGCCGTCCCCGGGCGCGACGAGTAGGCGAACACGTGCACGCGCCCGAAGAGGCCGCTCTGCAGCGCCTGCAGCGTGCGCGCGAACGCGGCCTCGTCCTCGGACGGGTACCCGACGATCACGTCCGTACTCAGCATCGCCCCGCCGGGGACCCTCCGGAGGCCGCCGACCGAGCGCAGATACCCCTCCCAGGTATAGGGACGGCGCATGGCGGCGAGCACCCCGTCGTCGGCCGACTGCAGCGGCACGTGCAGGTGCCGCGCCACGCGCGGGTGCGCGAGCAGCTCGAGCAGCCCGGCGTCGACGTGCCGCGGCTCCACCGACGACAGGCGCACGCGGCGCAGTCCGTCGAGCTCGGCGATCGCCGCGACCAGGTCGGGCAGCCGCGCGTCCCCGTCGCGCCAGGCGCCGAGGTCGATGCCGCTCAGCACCACCTCGCCGCCGCCAGCCTCCAGTCCCGCGCGAGCCGCCGTGAGCGCCTGCGCGAGCGGCAGGCTGCGCGGCCGCCCGCGCACGAGGCGCACCACGCAGTACGTGCAGGCCCCCGTGCAGCCGTCCTGGACTTTGAGCACGAGGCGCGTGCGTGCGCCCGGCGTCGCCCGAGGCGCCGCCACATCCCGAGCCGCGGCGGCAGCTGCCGTGTCCCGAGCCGCGGTGTCCTGTGTCGCGCATGGAGTGGCATCACTGGTGGCGTCATCGGCGGCATCGTGGAAGGCGTCATGGGCGGCGTCAGTCTCGGTCGCACTCCCCGCGGCCCCGAGGGCGCGGCGGCGAACGTCTTCCTCGGCCAGCCCCCCGGCCAGCTCCGTCCAGTCTGGGTGGGCCGCCACGGTCACGCCCTCGCCCTCGAACTGCCCCGGGCGCAGCGCGGCCGCGCAGCCGGCCACCACCACGCGCCTGCCGGCCGAGGCCGCGCGGCGGACGAGCCGGCGCGACTTGCGCTCGGCCTCGGCCGTCACGCAGCAGGTGTGCACGACGACGACGTCGGCCGCGTCTCGCTGCGTCACGGGCTCGAGCCCGGCGGCGACGAGGCTCGCCAGGGCCTCCTCCCCGTCGGCCTGGCTCACCTTGCAGCCCACGAAGCTTGCGGCGACCCTGGTCACGCGCGCCTCGTGAGGTGCAGCGCCAGCCAGGTGCCGTCGTCGGTGCGGGCGGCCTCGGTGAAGCCCGGGAACGCCGCCAGCGCTTCGTCCGCCTGCTCGACGAGCAGGCCGGCGAGCAGGACGTGCGCCGGCGGCGCATCGCCGGCGGCGGCGGCGATCGCGGCGGGCAGCCAGCGCCCCGCCAGCCGCAGGATCGGGCGGAGCGCGATGTTGGCCACCACGACGTCGGCGGCCGGCAGCGAGTAAGCGGGATCGGTCGCGTCACCCACGAGGAACGTCGGCGCGAGACCGTTCATGGCCGCGTTGCCGGCCGCCGCGTGCACCGCGACGGGATCGATGTCGATGCCGGTGACGGGCGCGAACCCGAGCCGCAGGGCCGCCAGGGACACCACTCCGGAGCCCGAGCCGAGGTCGAGCAGCGAGCCCGGGGTGACGGTCTGGATGAGCTCGAGGCACTGTCGCGTGCTCGCGTGCCCGCCGGTGCCGAAGGCGAGGCCGGCCTCCACGGCGATGTCGAGCAGGTCGTCGCGGGCCGGATACCACGGCGGCCGCACGTACAGGCGCCCGATGACGTGCGGGCGATGGAACCGCCGCCAGGCGTCCTCCCAGCCGGGCTGCTCGCGGGCCACCTCGAGCCGGCCGGACGCGCCGAGCCGCTTGAGCGCCGCCACGACCTCGGCGTCGGCCTCGGCGCCGTCCTCAAGCCAGAAGACGAGCGTGGCTCCGCCGTCCTCCTCCAGCCAGCCGGCGGGCTGCAGCGCGAGGATCTCGGCGACCGCGCGGGCGTCGGCGTAGTCGAGCGCCTGCGCGTCCGGGACGCGCGCGTGGGCCGCCGCTCCGGACCAGTCGTCCGCGGGCGCCCGCTCCTCCGGGAGGGCGTCCCCGGGCGCGGCGACGGGCGCGAGCGCCGGGCGCGCCCCTGCCGGCCCCTCCAGCCGCAGCGCGTAGCGCGTGTAGCCGGGGCGCCTCACTGACGGAAGACGGCGCGGACCTTGTCGAGGAAGCTCTGGTCGACCTCGTACGTCGCCTCACCGCTCAGCTCGGCGAACTGCTCGAGCAGCTCGCGCTGCTCGTCGGTGAGCTTGCGCGGGA
>JBLMXT010000326.1:0-4147 GCA_050257915.1 Deltaproteobacteria bacterium | reverse complement strand
TCCTCTGGTCACGTCTCTACAACGTATCGACATCTCGGGCGCCCCCGGGCAGCAGCTCCGCCCCGTATCTACGACGTAGAGACGCCGAGAGAGCGCCCTGAAGGGAGGACCGCGACGCGCTGGGTCAGGTCAGGCGCTCGGCGCCGCGGCGGTGCTGTCGGGCCCCTCCTTCCATTGCCATTTCGTATGCTCCGGTCGCCCGGCATAAGGGTTGCTTCTTGCCGCGAGCGTGCGCCCGGGCGGACGCCCGCTCGGCTCGCAGCGGATTCGTCGTCCTTATTTGACAGATAAGAGGACGCCTCCCATACTCGCGCCCAATCTGATGCCGGACCGCTCCGGCCGCGCGCGAGGACGGATGACCATCGAGAGCGACACAGCGGCGCCAAGCGCCCCGGACACGGACTCCACGGAGATCGTCACAACGCTCGACGGTGAGGTCTTCGACCCGGAGATCGACGAGACGATCCCGCCGTTCCGCCCCGGCCCTGAGCCCTCCGGGCTGTCGGCCGGGGCCTGGCTGAAGCGCTGGGGCGCCGGCCTGGCCGGCTGGGGCGTCTTCGTGCTCGTCGTCTACCTGACGGCGGGCGAGCACCTCAACGGCTATCTCAGCGTGGCCGGCCTGCTGATCGGCTTCCTCGTGGGGCTCACGGGCATGGGCGGCGGCGCCCTGATGACGCCGGTGCTGATCTTCTTCTTCGGCTTCGAGCCGACCATGGCCATCGGCACCGACGTCACCTACGCCGCCGTCACCAAGATCGCCGGCTCCTGGAAGCACTGGCGCCAGGGTTCGGTGGACGTCCCCCTGGCGCTCTGGCTCGCGCTCGGCAGCATCCCCGCCTCGCTCATCGGCGTCGCCACGATCGCCTACGTCAAGGCCACCTACGGCGGCGACCTCATCAACGGGGTCCTCTACAAGGCGATCGGCTCTGCCCTGATGATGGTCGGCGTGCTGCTCATCGTGAAGGTGGTCATGCACGTGGACGCCGCGCACCGCCGCGAGAACCTCCGCATGACGCGGCGGCTCAAGCTCATGACCATCACGCTCGGCCTCTGCACGGGGTTCATCATCGGCTTCACGTCGGTGGGCAGCGGCACGCTGCTCGCCGTGTTCCTGATCCTGTTCTATCCGCTGACCACGGACAGGATCATCGGCACCGACATCTTCCACGCCATGATCCTGCTGGTCGTCACCGGCCTCGCGCAGATGAGCGTGGGCAACGTCGATCTCTGGATGGTCGCCTCGCTGCTCATGGGCTCCATCCCCGGCGTGCTGCTCGGGTCGCAGCTGACCGTCAAGGCGCCGACGCGCGTGCTGCGCAGCATCCTCGCGGTGGTGCTCTTCCTGAGCGGCCTGGCCCTGGTCTTCAAGTAGAGCGGCGGCGCGCGCGCCGGTCCTGCCCCGGAGCGTCTGGTACCATCTAGCGAGCGCCGCGAGAAGCGGCGCGCGATCACGGGAGGATGACCGATGTTCGAGTTCCTGACGCTCCCCGAGCGCACCGCCAAGCCGCGCGAGAGCGGTCTCACGCACGTGCTCGACAAGGGCTACAGCCTCGAGCAGGTGCGCCAGTTCCTCGAGGTCTCCGGCGAGTACGTGGACATCGTCAAGCTCGGCTGGGGCACCGCCGTGGTCACGCCGAACGTCAAGGAGAAGATCGCCCTCTACCAGAGCTTCGGCATCCCCGTGTGCTTCGGGGGCACCTTCTTCGAGGTCTGCCTGCGCCAGGGCAAGTTCGACGAGTTCCTGGCGCTGGTCGACGAGTGCGGCATGGAGTGCGTCGAGATCTCCGACGGCACCGTCGCCATGGACCAGGGGGACAAGCTCGCCATCCTCCGCAAGCTCAGCAAGCGCTACAAGGTCCTCAGCGAGGTCGGCAGCAAGGACGAGGCCGTGGTCATCACCCCGTCCACCTGGATCGACTCCATCAAGCGCGAGCTCGAGGCGGGCGCCTGGAAGGTCATCACCGAGGGTCGCGAGAGCGGCACCGTGGGCATCTACCGCCCGACCGGCGACGTCAAGGACGGCCTGCTCGAGGAGATCCGCGAGTCGTTCGACATCACGCAGCTCCTCTTCGAGGCGCCGATCAAGAAGCAGCAGGCCTGGTTCATCACCCAGTTCGGCACCAACGTGAACCTCGGCAACATCCCGCCCGACGAAGTCATCTCGGTCGAGACACTGCGCGTCGGCGTGCGCGGCGACACGCTGCTCACCTTCCACTGACCGCGGCGGACCGCGTCCTCCGCTGGGGGCGTCCATGAAGCTCCTCCTCGTGCGTCACTGCCAGACCGACTGGAACCGCGAGCCCGTGCGCTGCCAGGGGTGGGCCGAGGTCGAGCTCAACGAGGTGGGGCGCGCCCAGGCGCGCGACCTCGGTCGCGCGCTCGAGGGGCGTGGCGTCGAACTCATCGTCACCAGCCACCTGGTGCGCGCCCGGCAGACCGCCGAGATCCTCCACACGCAGCTCGGCGGCGAGCTGCCGCTCGTCGTCGACCCGCGGCTCGCCGAGACGCATCGAGGAGAGTGGGAGACGAGGCGCTTCTCGTCCATCATCCACGAGGAGTCCGCGAGCTGGCGGCACTACCGCGAGCACCCGGAGGCGTTCCGCTTTCCCGGCGGGGAGAGCCTCGAGGCGCAGCAGCGCCGCGTCCTGGCCTGCCTGCGCGACTGCGCGCTGGACGGGCGCCCGGCGCTGCTCGTCACGCACGGCGGCAGCATCCGCCTCACCCGCTGCTTCCTCGAGGGCCGCGGCATCGACGCCTTCCACGCGACCGAGACGGTCAACGGCGGCGTCGACGAGGTCGAGAGTGACGGCCTCGTCGAGCGCATCGACGCCTACCTGTCCGGGAACACCTGAACCATGGCCGATCCCGACGACGACCGACAGCACGACGACGCCCAGCGCGCCGACTCGCCAGAAGAGCGGACGCGCCCCGCGCCGGCGGGAGGCCCGGCTGCGGCCAGGGCCGCGCGCCTGACGCGCGACCCCGTCTGCACGAGCTACGGCTGAGCGATCGTCGACGGCCTCCTCGGTCTGTGGAGGATGCAGCACCGCTTCAAGAAGCCCGGCGGCGAGTGACGCGAACCCGGAAGGGCCGCCTCTCGTCCCTGTGGTATCCTTCGGCCCCGTGCCGACCGCTCACGCTTTTCGCTGCTCAGAGGACTCATGACCCCGACCGACGACACCCCCACGACGCCTGAGGACGCCGCCGCGGCCACGGACCGACGACCGGCTCCCGCGAAGCTCAAGCAGCGCGTCATCCCCGATCCGCCGCAGATGGACGAGGCTCAGGGCCGGCGGGCTTTCTGGTTCGTGCTCGCCCTCGTGCTCATCACCGCGCTCGTCATGGGCGCGGTGCTCGCGCTCAACGTCGTCGCCGACCCGTACGGCTCCGTGGGCACGCACTACTTCCCCACGGTCACGACGTCTGACCGCACCGTCAAGGCCGACAGGATCGAGGCACTCGAAGAGGGCCCGGAGCTCGTGGTGCTCGGCAGCTCGCGCTCGATGCGTTATGAGCCCGAGTACCTCCAGGAGAAGACGGGCCTCAGCGCCTTCAACGCCGGCGTCAACGGCATCGGCGGTACCGCGGACGCGTGGGCGATGTCGCAGTTCATCCACGACACCTGGCCCGAGGCGGACCCCGCGTACCTCTGGCTGCTGGACGTCGAGTCGTTCGTGCCCTTCGAGGTCGGCGCCCGCACCGCCAACGAGCCGCGCATGGCCCAGTACGTCGGCCAGGCGTCGATCGGCAAGGGCCCGCGCGAGTTCGCCCGCGCCCTCTGGGAGAACCGCTCCACCTTGTTCTCGCTGGACACCGCCAGGGACTCCGCGCGCCTGATCCTCTATCGGGAGGAGGCGAAGAGCAGTCAGAGCAAGTACCAGAAGCAGATCCTCGCCGACGGCGTGCTCAAGCCGCGCAAGTGGAGGGAGAAGGAGTGGAAGCGCCGCTGGCCGAAGTCCGTCGAGCGGTACAGCAACCTGCACAAGAACGTCTTCAAGGGGCTCGACCCGACGGCGCAGGAGTACTTCGAGAAGACCCTTGCGTTCATGAACGAGCAGGGCCAGACGCCCGTGATCGCGCTCACGCCGGTCAACCCCAAGCTGCGCAAGATCCTCGCGCCGCTGGGGTGGACGGAGCGCCACGCCGA
>JBLMXT010000325.1:0-8514 GCA_050257915.1 Deltaproteobacteria bacterium | reverse complement strand
AGGGCCGCCGCCGGTCTGTCGCCCGACGGACGGTCGACGAGGGCGGCTCCGATGAGGCCCAGCGAGCCGCCCGCCAGGGACCACGTGAGCAGGAAGCTCGCCCCGGGAAAGAGGAGGCTCGCGCCGACGGCGCCCGCGCACCACCAGGCCAGGGCGGCGACGGCGAGGTCCCACGCGCGCAGCCGGCGCAGCAGGAAGCCGTAGATCCCCAGCACCACGGCGGCGACGATGAGGACGAGGCCGACCCGGTACCAGTCGCTGATCACGACGCCGGTCCGCGTCCAGACGCGCTCCTGGTAGGCCGTCTCGTACATCCACCAGGAGACCGCCGTGACCAGGAGCGAAGCCGCCAGCGTCGCGGCCGTGCCCAGCGTCGCCGCGGCAAGGCCTCGCAGAGAGAGAAGCCGGCGGCCGGCGGCGATCGCCACCGCCGTCGCGAACAGCGCCACCGCGAGCGCGGTGAACGGCGCCACCAGCGACTGCGCGTAGACGACGGCCACGTCCCCGATGGGGTTGAAGTAGACGACGTCCGGCTGGCGGACGTGCCACAGGTCCAGGGCGCCGAACCGGCGGGCCAGGGACAGCGCGGTCTCCCCCTCGTGCTGGAGCGCCGCCTCGTCGAGGGAGGCGAGGGAATCGTACGCCGTGTGGTAGTAACCCGGCCCGTCCAGCATGCCGAAGCTCATGCCGGGGATCCCCCGGGCGAGGAAGAGCTGGAAGTCGCCCACGATGCGCTGGCGGCGCGACACCTCGTACATCAGTGACGACGAGAACGGGTCCGTCGCCGCCAGGTACTCGCGCACCAGCCGGCCGTTGCCCGGACTGGTCTCGTACATGAGGGCGGGCGACGACGAACCGGGGCTGTCGAAGTCGAAGGCGACGCCGACGGCGTAGGCCCAGGGGTCGTCGCGCAGGAACGCCCGCGCTCCCAGCAGTCCCTGCTCCTCGCCGTCCGTGAACAGGAAGATGACGTCGTTGCGCGGCGGCGGGCCCGAGCGCAGGGCGCGTGCCGTCTCCAGGAGTGCGGCGACGCCGCTGCCGTCGTCCGCCGCCCCGACCGAGGTAGGGACGGAGTCGTAGTGGGTCATGAGCAGGACGGCACGCGAAGGGTCGGTGCCCTGGAGGCGCCCGACCACGTTGTGGACCGTGCCGGCCACGCGCGCATCGATCGGCGAGACGACCTCCGCCGTCTGCGTGTGGGGGTCGAGGCCCAGGCCTTCGAGGTGCCGCCGGATGTGGTCGGCGGCGGCGGCGCTCGCCGCCGACCCTATCGGTCGCGAGTTCCCGGCGATGACGCGCAGGTGGTCCATGGCGCGGGCCGAGGAGAACCGGTCGGCGGGGACAGACGCGGGCGCCGCGCGTGGCGCGCCGAACGGCGTGATGGCCACCACCACGACCGCGAGGACGAGGCCCACGATGAGCCCGGCGAACAGGTACCGACGAGTGCGCACGACCTCACTGTAGCCGGGGGTCGCTGGTTTGCAACAAGCCCCCGGCGCGAAGACTGGCCTCATGAGGGGCTTCGCGAGAGCCGGCAGGTGGCGGGCGCCCGCGCCGCCGGGAGACTTCGTCGTCGCCGGCGGCGTCCGCGTGCACTACGTGCGCGCCGGCGCCGGGCCGCCCGTCGTCTACGTCCACGGCGCCAAGGGATCCGTCTACGACTTCACGCTCTCCGTGAGCGAGCGGCTCGCGGAGCGCTACACCGCGCTCGCCATGGACAGGCCGGGCTCGGGCTTCAGCGCCCGGCCGGCGAAGGGCGAGAACACGCCCCAGGCGCAGGCGGCGGTGCTGCGCGCCGCCGCCGGGGAGCTGGGGCTCCGGCGTCCCATCCTCGTCGGCCACTCCCTGGGCGCCGCCGTGACGCTCGCCTGGGCGCTGGCGGCGCCGGACGAGGTGGCGGCGGTCGTCACGCTCTGCGGGTACGTGCTCCCGCTGGGCGGCGGACCGCCCTGGGCCACCAGGCTCCTGCGCCACCCGATGGTGCTCCGCGGCGTGGGCCGCCTCGGCCGTTCCCGCCTGGGGCGCCCCCTCGTCAGGAGCGCCGTCGAGCGGGTGTTCTCTCCGGGAAGCCCCCCGGACGACTACCTGCGCATCGCGCCGCTCCTCGCGCTCCAGGCGCCGGCGCTGATCAGCGACGGCGAGGACCGCACGGTCGTGGAGGACGGCCTGGCGGCGCTGCGCCCGCTCTACCCGGGGCTCCGGGTGCCGCTCGTGATCCTCGTGGGCGCGCAGGACCGGATCGTCCCCCCAGCCGTGTCGGACCGGCTGCACGCCCTCGTCCCCGGCTCGCAGCTGGTGCGCGTGCCGGGCGCCGGTCACATGCCCCAGTTCACGGCGCCGGACGCCGTGGTGGCCGCCGTCGACCGCGCGGCGAAGCTCGCCGGCGCCGCGCCGACGTTTGCTTCCCCTCGTGACCACGGGTAGCCTACAGACGGCCGCGCTAGGCGGGGAGCCAGCGGTGCCCTGTACCCGCAATCCGCTACAGCGGGGCTGAATCCCCGCCCGAGGGGCCGTCCCGCGAGGCAGTCAGCCGTGTCGCGGCGTTGAAGGTCGGGTCCTACGCAATGGAACCCTGCGAACCCCGTCAGGTCCGGGAGGAAGCAGCGGTAAGCAGGCCATTCCATGTGCCGCAGGGTCGCCTGGCCCGAGCTTGCGCACGGCGAGGACGCTCGGAGGACGTGCTTCGACGGCGGGTGCGCGGCCGCTTTTTCATCTCTGACGACCGGGGGGACACAGCCTCATGAAGCCTCCGCCCGACCCCGCGACCCCCGCGGAGCGGGACCCGCTCGCCTACCAGGACGCGGCGTTCGTGGAGAGCGACGAGGGTCGCCCCCTCCGCATCCTGGCCGAGTACCTGCGGCCGCTGGGCGTGTTCCGGCGCCGGCGCATCCACGACACCATCGTCTTCTTCGGCTCGGCGCGCATCACGGAGGACGGACCCTTGGGCCGGTACTACGCCGGGGCCCGCGAGCTCGCCCGCCTGGTCACGGAGTGGTCGGACGGGCTCACGAGCCCGGCGCACCGCTACCTCGTGTGCACGGGCGGCGGCCCCGGGATCATGGAGGCCGCCAACCGCGGCGCGCACGAGGCCGGCGGCCGCACCATCGGCCTCAACATCGGGCTGCCGCACGAGCAGCGCCCCAATCCGTACATCACGGAGGGGCTCTCGTTCGAGTTCCGCTACTTCTTCATGCGCAAGCTGTGGTTCGCCTACGTGGCGCGGGCGATCATCGTGTTCCCCGGGGGGTACGGCACCCTGGACGAGCTGTTCGAGTTCCTCACCCTCTCGCAGACCGGCAAGATCGACCCGCCGGTCGCCACCCTGCTCTACGGGACCCGGTACTGGAACGAGATCGTCGACTTCGACGCCCTGGTGCGCCACGGGACCATCAGCGCCGACGACCTCAGGCTGCTGCACTTCGTCGACACGCCCGCGGAGGCCATGGCCGTGCTGCGTGCGCGGTTGCGGCCGCAGGACGAGGCCGAGCCGGCGCCGGCGCTCGCCCGGTCGGTCACGCCGACGGACGAGTGCGCGACCTGCGGGCCGGAGAAGGAGGAGCGCCCATGAACCAGCCCTCAGACCAGCACCGCGAGCTGCTGGCGCGCGTCGCCCGCGAGGCGATGGTCGGTCCGCGTGCGCCTGGTCGACGCCGACCCGGAGCGCGGGTTCATCGACTTCGCCGTCCTCTCCCGACCGGCTCCCGGGGTACACTAGCCATCCCATGAAGCGCTCGCTCTACAGGGAGTACCGCCCCCAGACGTTCGCGGAGCTCGTCGGCCAGGACCACGTGGCGCGCACGCTGCGCAACGCCGTGGAGACGGGCCAGGTGGCGCACGCCTACATCTTCGCCGGGCCGCGCGGCACCGGGAAGACCAGCACCGCGCGCATCCTCGCCAAGACGCTCAACTGCGTGGGCCCGGGCGGCGCCAACGAGAGCCCGACGATCACCCCCTGCGGCGTCTGCCGCCACTGCGTCGCCATCGCCGACGGCGTCTCGCTCGACGTGGTCGAGATGGACGCCGCCTCCAACCGCAGCATCGACGACGTGCGCGACCTGCGCGACAAGATCGCCTTCGCGCCGGTGGAAGGACGCTTCAAGGTCTACATCATCGACGAGGTCCACATGCTCACGCGTGAGGCCTTCAACGCCCTGCTCAAGACGCTCGAGGAGCCGCCGGACAATGTCGTGTTCGTGCTGGCGACCACGGAGGCGCACAAGATCCCCGAGACCATCGTCTCGCGCTGCCAGCGGTTCGACTTCCACCGCCCCCAGGTCACCGGCATCGTGCGCCTGCTGGCCGGCATCGTGGAGCGCGAGAACGCGCGCCCGGACGACGAGCGCGGCGGCCCGCCCATCGACATCCAGGAGGAGGCGCTGCACATCATCGCGCGTCACTCCCAGGGCGGGTTCCGCGACGCCATCGGCACGCTCGACAAGCTGGTGACCTACGCCGAGGGCACGATCACGTCCGCGGACGTGCTCGAGGCGCTCGGCGTCACCAGCA
Source organism: Deltaproteobacteria bacterium (assembly GCA_050257915.1). GTDB lineage: Bacteria > Actinomycetota > Thermoleophilia > UBA2241 > UBA2241 > CAIXSE01. The sequence goes on along the minus strand of JBLMXT010000325.1, from coordinate 4,008 downwards.
GCGATCTCCTCTTCGAGATCACCGACATCGTCACCGAGCGGCGCACCGCCGAGGCCCTCCAGTTCGTGCAGCGCCTCGCCAACGAGGGCACCGACTACTCGCAGTTCATCCGCGACCTGCTGCGTCACCTGCGCCAGCTGTTCCTCCTCCAGCACCTCGAGGAGGCGGCGAGCGACGAGGCCACGCTACGCACCCTCGGCCAGACCGTGGAGCTCGACGGCGAGCTGTTCCGCGAGCAGGCGCAGCGCGCCGGGCAGGTCTCGCCGCGCGAGGTCGTGTTCTTCATCGAGCAGCTCGGCGAGGCGCAGCGCGAGATCCGCGACGGGCTCGACCCGCGCCTGCAGCTCGAGCTCGCGCTGGTCAAGGTCACGCGGCCGGACCTGGACCACTCGGAGGCCGCCCTCGAGGAGCGCCTGCGGCGCCTCGAGGCGGCGGCCGGCGGCCCCGCGGCGGCAGCGCCCCGAGCCACCGCCGAGCAGCCCGCCGCGGCCGCATCGGCCGCCGAGAGGCCGGCCGCCGCCGCGGCCGGCGGGGCGCCCACGCCATCCAGTGTGCCGGCCGCCACGGCGGAGGCGCGGGCGGCCGTACTGCCGGAGCCCGCTCCGGCCGCGGCGCCGCCCGATCCCGCGGCCCCGCCACGACAGGCGCCCCCGCCACGACCGACGCCCGCGGCCGATGCCGCCCAGGAGCTCACGCTGGAGCGCGTCAAGCGCGCGTGGGAGCTCATCCTGCAGCGCGTCCAGGCCGCCAGGGTGCCGCTCTACGGCTTTCTGCGCGACGGGCGACCGGACGCGCTCGAGGGCGACGTCCTGACCGTGGCGCTGCCCTCGGACTTCGCCCTGCGCAACGCCGAGCAGGGCGACAACGCGCAGGTGCTCGCCACCGCCGTCGAGGGCGTCCTCGGGCGCCGCGTGACGGCGCGCTTCGAGCTCGCCTCCGGCGGCGGCGCCGCGGCCACGCCGGAGGCCGCCCCGGCCGCCGCGCCGCAGACCCCGGCGGCGCTTCCCGACTTCACCGACCAGATCCGTGCCGCGCAGGCCAAGCTCGACGCCGAGCTGCTGCCCGAAGAGCCCTAAGGAGAACGCCGTGGCCAATCCCCAGTACAACAAGATGATGAAGCAGGTCCAGGAGATGCAGCGCAAGATGGCGCAGGCTCAGGAGGAGCTCGCCGTCGAGACCGTGGAGGCCAGCGCCGGCGGCGGCGTGGTCACCGTGGTCGTCACCGGCGCCCTCGAGGTCAAGGAGGTGCGCATCAACCCCGACGCGGTGGATCCCGAGGACGTGGAGATGCTGCAGGACCTCGTGGTCGCCGCGACCAACGAGGCCCTCCGCGCCGCCCAGGACCTGGCGAGCACCAAGCTCGGCGGCGCCACCGGCGGCATCGACCTGCCCAACATCCCCGGCCTCTTCTGAGTCGCGCGTCCCTCGCCCCCGGACGTCCCTCGCCCCCGGCGGCAGATCACGGCACCGCGCCGTCGTCGGGACCACAGCGACAGACGCACGTCCGGCGGCGGAGGCGTCATGGCCGTTTCACGACTGGCGTCACCGGTGGCGGCACACGCCAACGACATACCCTCCTCCCGGCGGGTGAGAGGCGAGCGGAACATCGGGCGCCGACGCGGGCGCCGCACTCAGAGCCGGGAGGCGGCGCCGGCTTGCAGGCTCGAAGGCACGCGTTTAGAATCTGAATATCGGACTGAAGCAGTCTGAAAAGGCAGCCTCACGGCGCGCGACCCGATCCCCGGGGCGCAGACGCGGGATGAAGGGGGCTCTCTCCGCCGACCTGGCGGCTGGGCGAAGCGGGATGCAGGCCCTCCGCGTTGCCGCACCCGACGCAAACGAGTAGACTGTCAAGCTGGTCTGCGGGCGCCGGAAGGGCGCCCGAATCTTGCACCCATATTGAATAGCGAGTCACGTCCAGGGGGACTTCGCGAGAATGTATGCACCATCGGTCGAGCGTCTGATCAGCGAGCTCTCCAGGCTGCCCGGCATCGGCCCCCGCACCGCCCAGCGCCTCACCTTCCACATCCTCCGGCTGCGCCCGGATGAGGTGCTGCCGCTGGCGGCCGCCATCACCGAGGTCAAGGAGAAGATCGGGTTCTGTTCCCGGTGCTTCAACCTGGCCGAGGGCGAGCTGTGCACCATCTGCGCGGACCCGCGACGCGACCCCCGCCTGCTCTGCGTCGTGGAGCAGCCCTTCGATGTGGTCACGATCGAGCGCACACGCGAGTTCCACGGCTACTACCACGTCCTCGGCGGGGCGCTCAGCCCCATCGACGGCGTCGATCCCGAAGACCTGCACATGGCGGAGCTCCTCGCGCGCGTGGGCGGGGAGGTAGCCGAGGTCATCGTGGCGACCAACCCGACCATGACGGGCGAGGCGACGGCGATGTACGTCGCCGACCTGCTGCCGGAGCGCGTGCGCGTCACGCGCCTGGCCAGCGGCCTGCCGGTGGGCGGCGACCTTGAATACGCCGACGAGCTGACACTGGGCCGCGCCCTCGCCGGGCGCCGCGACGTGCGGCACGGAGAGGAGTGACGATGGCGACGAAGACCGGCACGACGGACGTGGGGGCGTCTCCCGCGCTCACCGAGATCCGCTGGCACGGCCGCGGCGGGCAGGGTGCGGTCACCGCGGCCAAGATGGTCGCCGAGCTCGCGCTCGGAGAGGGCAAGTACTTCCAGGCGTTCCCGGAGTACGGGCCGGAGCGCTCGGGCGCGCCGATCGTCGCGTTCACGCGCGTCAGCGACGCGCCGATCCAGGTGTACTCCGGCATCGAGCACCCGCAGATCGTCGTCGTGCTCGACTCCTCCCTCCTGAAGATCGTCGACGTCACCAGGGGCGCGCCCGACGACGCCGTCGTGCTCGTCAACAGCGAGCGCACGCCGGCCCAGCTCCGCAAGGACTCCGGTCTCGTGGGCGGCCGCCTGTACACCATCGCCGCGACCCGCATCGCGGTCGAGACGATCAAGCGTCCCATCCCGAACACGCCCATGGTCGGCGCGCTCACGCGCATCACCGGGCTGTTCGACATCGATGACGTCGTCACGTTCCTGCGCGAGGACTTCGGCAAAAAGTTCCCGCCCAAGGTCGTGGAGGGCAACATCGCCGCCATCACGCGCAGCTACGAGGAGGTCCAGGGCGAATGACCGTGGACAAGAAGGCGGGCGCCAAGAAACCGGCGCCGCTCAAGAAGCCAGCGGCGCGCAAGGCGCCAGCCAAGAAGAAGCCCACCTGGGACATCAGCGACGTCGACCAGTGGGGTCCCGAACGCCACGAGCTCGGCGCCACCATCGTCGAGGCCGGCAACTCCGTCTACAACGAGACAGGCGGCTGGCGCTCGCTGGTCCCCGAGATCGACGTCGAGAAGTGCGACGGCTGCATGCTCTGCTACTTCTACTGCCCCGACGCCTCCATCGTCGTCGAGGACAACAAGGCGGTCGGCATCGACCTCGAGCACTGCAAGGGCTGCGGCATCTGCGCCAGGGAGTGTCCCACCAAGGCCATCGTCATGCAGATCGACAAGAAGGACTGAGCCATGGCCATCACCCAATCCGAGATCCTCGCGGTCACCGGCAACGAGGCCGTCGCCGAGGCCATGGGGCAGATCGACCCGGACGTGGTCTGCGCCTACCCCATCACCCCCCAGACCGAGGTCGTGCAGCTCTACGCGCAGATGGTCGCCGACGGCAAGGTCAGCAGTGAGTTCGTCACCGTGGAGAGCGAGCACAGCGCCATGAGCGCCGTGATCGGCTCGGCCGCCGGCGGCGCGCGGACGATGACCGCGACCTCCTCCCAGGGCTTCGCCCTCATGTGGGAGGTCCTCTTCGTCGCCGCGAGCTACCGGCTCCCCGTCGTCATGACCACGGTGAACCGGGCGTTGTCGGGCCCCATCAACATCCACTGCGACCACAGTGACACCATGGGCGGCCGCGACACCGGCTGGATCCAGCTGTACGGCGAGAACCACCAGGAGGCCTACGACAACTGCATCCAGGCCGTGCGCA
>JBLMXT010000324.1:0-8245 GCA_050257915.1 Deltaproteobacteria bacterium | reverse complement strand
CGCCCCTCGAGGGATGACGCGGCGGCCCCAGCACTCGCGATTGCTCCGTCGTCGGCCGTCTCCCGCGCCTCGACCGCGCCGGCCGCGGCCGCCTCGGCGCCGGCCGCGTCCTCGCAGCCTCCCGGGACCTCAGTCGCCTCCACCGGCCTCCCCCCCGCCGAGCAGGCCGTCGCCGGTGAGCCGGCGGAGCAGCGCGGCGCGCAGATCGCTGGCGACCTCGCGCCCCCGCAGCGGGTCGGCCGCCCAGGCGTGCAGCCGGAGCGTGACGCCGCCGCCCGAGATGTCGGCGACCTCGACGCTGTCCTGCTTGCCCACCGGGGCGGGGGCGAGCGATTCGCCGACCTCCAGCATCGCCTGGGCGATGCGCTCGACGTCGGCGTCGAGCGGCAGCGAGATGTCGATGCCGACCATGTTGCCGGGTGAGCCCATCGAGTAGTTGTGCACCGCCTTCATCGCGAAGGCCTCGTTGGGGATCACCACGCGGCGGCCGTCGTCGCTGCGGATGTAGGTGTAGATGAGCGAGATCTGCTCCACCGTGCCGAACTCGCCGTCGACGCTGATGTAGTCGTTGAGTCGCACCGGCTGGGAGAAGGCGATCATGATGCCGCTCACCAGGTTGGCGATCGGGGCGCGGGCGGCGATGCCGATCACGCCGGCGATGATCGCCGCGGAGGCGAGCATCGCCCGCGCGAGCGTGCCGACCGCGGGGATCTGGAGCAGCGCGACGCCGGCGCCGACGAACAGTATGCCGATGAAGACGAGGCGCCGGATCATGATGTACCGCGTGAGGTCTGAGCGGTCCGGCTTCTTGCCGAGCAGCTTGAGCATGGCCCTGTCGCGGCGCGCGAGCACGAAGTCGACCACGCGTGCCACGACGATCGCGATGACGATGTAGACGACGGCCTTGAACCAGTCCGTCTCGTAGAACGCGGTGGCGATGATCATCGGCCCCCTCCGCCGCTGGTCTCGTGCCTCACGGCGCCGGACTCGGAGACGCGCCGTCGACCGGTGGTGGCGCGAGCTCGTCCGGCGTCAGGTCGTCCCTGACGTCGTAGAGCAGCCGCCCGGAGTTGTAGTCCAGCAGCGCGACGATGGTGTCGGCCTCGTCCGAGATGGTGTCCACCGCCCCCTGGACCTGCCAGATGAAGCGATAGCTGGGGACGACCGTGCTCGTGACGGTCCGGCCGTCGATGGAGTGCGCGAAGGTGTAGGGGCGCTTGCTGCTGACGAACAGGAGCTGGACCTCGCGCGGGTCGACGGCCGTGCCCTTGTAGATCCAGTCGGCCTTGCGCAACGCCATGCCGGATGTCTTGAGCTCGGCTTCTCCGGGCACGGCGAGGGCGGCGTAGGCGAAGCTCCAGCCGCGCCACGGACGCGAGAGGAACTGCCCGCGCTGCTCCGGCGCGGAGTAGCGAAAGGCGAGGAACGCGGGCAGCGCGAACACGACGAGCGCGGCGACGACGATCGCCACGGCGAGAAAGCGCTTGTCGCGGAAGCGGATCATCCCGGGGCCACGGGGGAATCCTCGCGGCGCGCGCCCCGGCGTGTCAAACGGACGCCGCAGTCGTCGCGACCGTGCCGTCGGCGACGACGTCGGTGCGTGGGAACGCCGCCCGGGCCGCGTCCCTCATCGGCAGGTACGAGGCTTCGCCGGCGAGCGGGTTGAGGTGCACGAGGATCAGGCGGCCGACGGCGGCCTGCGCCGCGAGGCCCGCGACGCCCGTCGCCTCGCTGTGCGCCGAGTACCCGGGGCGCAGCTCCCCCGGCACGTCGTCGAGCCCTGGGTCGCCCGACCAGTACCACGCCTCGTGCAACCACAGGCCGGCGCCTTCGGCGAACGGGACGGCGGCGGGGTCGACCTGCGTGTCCGTCGCGATGACGAGCTCGTCGTCCAGGCGGAACGACACGCTGGTGTCCGAGTGTTGCTGGCTGCGCACGCGCACCACGTGACCGGCGACCTCGTTCGCCCCGGGCGTGGTGGGCTCCACGCGGACCCGCTTCATGTCTGCCAGGTCGACGGGGTTGTACGGCCGCCGTACCAGCTCCGCCACGGCGGCCAGCGGGTCGACACCCGTCAGCTCCCGGCTGGGCGGGTGGAGGACGACGTCCCGCCCGGCCAGCACGCCGGAGAGGTAGGCGAGGCCACAGACGTGGTCGAGATGGTAGTGGCTGAGGAAGAGATGCACCTCGCGCGCGTCCTCGAGCAGGCCGGCGTGCTCGGGGTCCAGGAGACGGCGCAGGCCGGTGCCGGCGTCGAAGATGAACAGCGCCGGTCCCTCGCGGACCGCGAAGCAGGTGGTCTCCCGCGCGCCGCGCGGCATCCAGCCCAACGTGCCGAGCAGTGTGACGTCCATGTGTCCTCACCTTCGTCCTCGTTGGCCTGCCAACGAGTGTGTACTTTTCCGGCCGACGGTACAATGTTCCCGAGGCACCGCCGCGAGTCCCGCACGGCGGGCGTCCACCAGGGAGTCGGGGTGGATCCCACACATGACATCACGTCGGCCGACCTCCCGTTCGATGAGGAGGCAAGGGACCTCTGGGAACCTGCCCTCTCGCATCTTGCACAGGCGCTCGCCGGCAGCGAGAGCGCCTTCCTCAGCGCGCTCGAATCCGCCGCCCACGGCGCCGGTATCACCCAGAGGGTCCCCGTGTCCGAGCTGCTCGACGCATACTGCCGTGGCGGTGAGGTCGTGCGCGCGAGCCTGCTCGAGAGGGGCGACGGCGGCGAGGCGACCGCCCGCCGCCTGCTCGCGCTCGAGCACATGGCGCTCACGCGCGTCGCGGCGGGGTATGCCGAGGGCCTTGCCGACACCATCGACCGCCTGCGGCGACTCGCCGAGGAGGCGTCGCCGCTCGACACCGAGAGCGGTGCGATCAAGCCCGCCGAGTTCGGTGAGCGCCTCTCGCTCGAGGTCGAGCGCTGCCAGCGGATGGACCTGTCGCTCGGCCTGCTCGAGCTGGCCGTCGCGGTGGGCGGCGAGGAGCGGCACGCCACCGCCGGTCCGCCGCACGCCGACGTCGGCCGGGTCGGCGCCTGCCTGCGTGAGAACCTGCGCCGCTACGACAGCGTCGGCCTGACGGACGGCGGCGACCTGGTGCTCGTCCTGCCGGACATCAGCCGCCGCGGGCTCGCGGGGGCGGCGGAGCGTCTGCGTCGCGAGCTCGACGCCTGCGGCGGTCGCCACGGTACGGCGCCGGAGCTCACCTTCGCGCTCGCCCACTACGACTTCGTGGACGTGAACGCGCAGGAGATGCTCACCGTGCTCGGTCGCAGCGTGGAACTCGCGCGGGAGGCGCGCCAGGCGGTCGTCTGGGCGTAGCGGCTCGGCGTCAGTCGGTGACCGGGCGGCCCAGTGCGTCGGCCGCCCGCCGCACCATCTCCCGCTCGTTGGGATAGGTCATGAGCCGAAGCGCCTGCCGCAGCCGCACCCACTTGGCTTCGCTCACCTCGTGGTCGTGCCGCGACGTGTCGCCGCCGGTGGCTCGCACCAGGAAGTAGTGCACCGTCTTGTGGATGCGCCCGCTCTGCTCACGCGAGTAGAAGGAGTAGTCGATGCTGCCGAGTTCCTGCTCGACGACGCCGTCCAGTCCCGTCTCCTCGGCGACCTCACGCAGGGCCGTCTCGGCGAGGGTCTCGCCTTCCTCCACGCCGCCCTTGGGGAGTCCCCAGACCGAGCGTCCCGCTGGCCGGATGAGGCACACCTCGACCCCGCCGTCCGTGCGGACGACGACGCCACCGGCGGATATGCGTTCGACAGGTGCAGGCATGGTGCTCAGATGCTCGCCATCGGGGCGGACCCTTGGTACCGCGTAGTATATCGTTCGAAGCGCTCATCTCGGGGAGGGGTCGGGGGTGTTCGCCGCGCTCGGGCGGTCTGTGCACCGCCACCGTAGGGTCGTCATCGTGCTGTGGTCGCTGGCGTTCGCCGCCGGCCTCACCGCCAGCGTCAGCGTTGCCTCCCAGCTCAAGGGCGGGGGCTTCACCGACCCTTCGTCACCCTCCCAGCAGGGCCAGCGCCAGATGCAGGAGCGCCTGGGGTTCGGACCCGCGAGCCTCACCGTCGTGTTCGGCAGCGAGACGCTTTCCGCGCGCGGCCCGGCGTTCCGGACACAGGTGGAGGAGGCCCTCTCGGGCGTCGAGGCCGCGGATCTGGACGGCCTCACCGGCCTCCGGACGGCGTGGAGCACAGGTGACGCGAGCTTCTTCTCCCGGGACGGCACGGCCACGTTCGTCGTCCTGGAGTTCGACGGCACCAGCGAGGAGGTGCAGGCGCAGATACCGGCGCTGCGCCGGGCGCTGAAGCCCACGGAGCTGACGACCCTGCTGACCGGTGATCCGGCGGTCTACGCGGAGCTCGAGCAACGGTCGGCCGACGATCTGCGCACCGCCGAGAGCTACACCATCCCCGTGGCGATCCTCGTGCTCGTGCTCATCTTCGGGACGCTGGTGGCCGCCGCCCTACCGGTCATCGGCGGCGGCATGGCCGTCACCGTCACCCTGGGCATCTTCTGGCTCGTCGCCCAGGCGTTCGACATCTCCGTCTTCGCGCTGAACGTCGCGACGCTGCTCGGCCTCGCCGTGGGTATCGACTACGCGCTGTTCATGGTCGGCCGGTTCCGGGAGGAGCTCGCCGCCGGCGCCGCGGTCGCCGAAGCGGTGGAGACCACGGTGGCCACCGCGGGCCGCTCCATCTTCTTCAGCGGCCTCACCGTCGTCGTGGGCCTGCTCGGTCTCATGATCATCCCCTACATGTCGCTGCGCTCGATGGGGCTGGGCGGCGCGCTCGTCGTGCTCGTCAGCGTCCTCGCCGCCCTGACGCTGCTGCCGGCGCTGCTCGGGGTCCTCGGGCCGCGGGTGAACTCGCTGCGCGTGATCGGGCGCAGGAACGGCAGCGAGCTGTTCTGGAGCCGCTGGAGCGACTGGGTCATGCGGCATCCGGTGCCCGTATTGATCGGGACCATCGCGCTGGTGGTCGTCTTCGCCTGGCCGGTGCTGCGCATCCAGTCCGACATCCCCGGGGCGACCGCCCTGCCGCAAGACTCCGAGGCACGCCAGGGCTATGACCTGCTCCTGGAACGCTTCGACGCGGCCGCGCTCTCCCCCATCGAGGTGCTGGTCACCTGGGAGGGCGATGACGACCCGTTCGCGCCGGCGAACCTGGCGCGTCTGCACGCCTACGGACGGGAGCTGGAGGCGGTTCCCGGTGTCGACCGCGTCACCAGCATCGTGACGCTGCCGGGCATGGATTCGGCCGCCGGCGCCGCCGCCTTCTGGCAGGGAGTCGAAGCGGCCGCCGCCATGTCGCCGCGCGAGGACGCGGCGCCGCAGACCTCGGCGTCCGGGCTGCCGGACCTCGTCCAGGGCATGCTGGGCGCCGAGCAGGTGAAGGGCGCCCAGAAGCTCGCCGCGGCGACCACGGCGCCGGGGACGGCCCTGCTGCGCGTCGTGCCCGAGGCGCCGCCGACCTCCGAGGAGGCCCAGGCGCTGGCCGTGGACATCGCGGCGGCCGGCGGCCCGCCGGGCACGACGACCTACGTCGCCGGCGCCTCCCTGACGGTCCACGACTTCGTGGACGCCATCTACAGCAGGTTTCCCTGGATCATCGCCTTCGTGGTCGGGGTGACCGGCCTCGTCCTCTTCCTCATGTTGCGCAGCGTCGTCCTCCCCGTGAAGGCCGTCGTCATGAACGTCTGCTCCCTGCTCGCGGGGTACGGAGCCATGGTCTGGATCTTCCAGGAGGGCAACCTCGAGGGGCTCTTCCAGTTCACCGCGACGGGGGCGATCGACGCCGAACTGCCGGTGGTGCTGTTCTGCACGGTCTTCGGCGTCTCCATGGACTACGAGGTCTTCCTGCTCTCGCGCATGCGAGAGGAGTGGGACGCGACCCACGACAACGTCCGCGCCGTGAGCTTCGGGCTCGCCAAGACCGGTCGCATCGTCACCAGCGCGGCGCTCATCATCGTCGTGGTGGGCCTGTCGTTCGCGTTCACGTCGATCGTCGTCACCAAGGCCATCGGCGTCGGGCTCGCGGTCGCCGTCGCGCTCGACGCCACCGTCATCCGCGTGCTCATGGTGCCTGCGGCGATGCGGCTGCTCGGCCGCCTGAACTGGTGGCTGCCGAGCTGGCTGGCCTGGCTGCCGCGGATCGAGTAGCCGGCGGCGGGCTCCCGCACTCGCAGCCCGCGTCTGCGCGGTCCGCAGTCCGTCAGCGAGTAGGATTCCCGGGTGACCAGGCTCGCCGACAACGCCGCCGCCTTGCGCGAACCGGAGTTCCGCAAGCTGTTCCTCGGGCAGGCCACCTCCGTGGTCGGCGTCATGTTCACGATCGTGGCTCTCCCCTTCGCGGTCCTGGAGATCGGCGGCACGGCGACCGACATCGGCATCGTCGAGGCCGCCAATCTCGTGCCCCTCGCCGTGTTCCTCCTCATCGGCGGCGTGTGGGCCGACCGGCTCCCCCGGCAGAAGGTCATGCTGGTGGCGGACTTCCTGCGCTTCGGTCTGCAGTGCGCGACCGCGGCGCTGCTCATCGCGGGAGTGGCGGAGGTGTGGCATCTCGCGCTGCTCCAGGTCGGCATGGGCATCTCCGAGGCCTTCTTCAGGCCGGCGGCGATCGGGCTCGTGCCACAGGTGGTCAGCACCGCGCGGCTGCAGCAGGCCAATGCGCTCAGCGGACTCGTGATGAGCGTGTCCATCACGCTCGGCGCGGTGTCCGCCGGCCTCCTCGTCGCCGCCGTCGGGCCCGGCTGGGGCATCGCCATCGACGGACTCACGTACCTTGCGAGCGCATGGTTCCTCTTGCGCCTGCGACCCGCGGCCTTTCGCGGCCGCCGCGGGGAGATCACGTCGGCCGCCGGGCCGGGTCGCGCCCTGGCCGGCGAGGAGGCCGCGACCGGGGGGGAGACCGCGGTCGGCGGTCCGGGCAGTCGCGGCTTTCTCCGTGACCTCACGGCCGGCTGGCGCGAGTTCACGAGTCACACGTGGCTGTGGGTGATGGTCGCCGGCGTCTCCCTGTTCCTGTTCGCGATCGAGGGTCCGATCCAGGTGCTGGGGCCGATCGTCGCGCGGGACGTCTACGACGGCGCCCGGACCTGGGGCTTCACCTCGGCGGCGATGGGCATCGGGCAGATCGCGGGCGGTCTGCTGAGCCTGCGCTGGCGGCCGCGGCGCCCGATGTTCGTCATCGCCGCCGGCATGAGCCTCGCGGCCGTCCCGGTGGCCCTGCTCGCGATGGAGGCGCCGGTTTGGACGCTGTACGTCTCGCTCGCCGCCATGGGCGTCGAGTGGGGCCTGTACGACCCGTTCTGGACCACGTGCATGCAGCGCGTCGTGGCGCCGGACATGATCTCCCGCGTCTCCAGCTACGACTACTTGGGCTCGCTGGCCTTCTACCCGGCGGGGCTCGCGCTGGCCGGGCCGCTGGCCGACGCGTTCGGCATCACCGCCGTGCTGTGGGGGAGCGCCGCCGTGGCCGTCCTCGTGAGCGTGTTCCAGCTCTCCTGGAAGGACGTGCGCGCTCCCAAGGACATGGGGCCGCCCGAGCCGGCCGGGGCTCACGCGGCCACCTCCGCCGACGCTTGACGCCTCGTCCGGCGGCAGGGCGCCCGCGACCGGTTGACACGCGCCTCGGCTCCTGCGACGCTGGTTCACCCTAAAGCAGGACTTAGCGTTGCGTCCGGTGACGTCCGAAAGGTCTGCCCGGTGGAAGAGATCAGCCATATCGGGGCTATGGATACGGTGCGCGTGCTCGCCAACGAGGAGCGTCTGCGTCTTCTGCGCCTCCTCATGCGCGGGCCGGCGACGCTCACGCAGCTCGGCGCCGTCGTCGGGCATCATCCGGCCTGGGTGCGGCACCACATCCTGAGTCTCGAGCAGGCCGGACTCGTCGAGCTCGTGGAGACCCGGCCCACCAAGGGGTACGTCGAGAAGTTCTACTGCGCCACGGCGCGCGCGTACGCGGTCGACTTCATGGTCATGCCGGACGAGGGTGAGCGTGGTCTGCTCGTCATCCTCGGCAGCGACGACCTGGCGTTGGATCTTCTGGCCCGCCGCCTGCGCGAGGACGCGGCGGGCCCGGACGTCATCACCATGGCGATGGGCAGCCTCGAGGGCCTCATCGCCCTGCGGCACGGCGCCGGCCACGTGGCGGGGTGCCACCTCTTCGATGCCGAGACCGGCGACTTCAACCGCTCCTACGCGCGGGCCCTGTTCCCCGGCCGCGCGCTCGCGCTCGTCACGCTCGCGCAC
>JBLMXT010000323.1:0-3728 GCA_050257915.1 Deltaproteobacteria bacterium | reverse complement strand
GGCCGGGCGATCGCCCGGCCATCGGCATCTACGAGCTCGCGACCGGCTCGGTCACGTGGGCCTGGGAGGACCATCACGTCGACGCCCACCACCCGGTGTGGGCGCCGGACGGGGCGGCGCTCGCCTTCCTCGCGGACGTCGAGGGCGAGACCGGGCTGCTGCACATCGGCCTGCGCGACGGAGAGGTGACCGAGTACAGCATCGGTCCCGGCAACCACTACGCACCCGGGTTCACCCCCGACGGGGCCGCCTTGACGTGCGTCCTCAGCCGCCCCGACGCCCCGCCCGACCTGTACCGTGTGGAGCTGGACGACGGCGACGTGACCGCGCTCACCGATTCGCTGCCGAAGCATCTGCGGGACGTGCCGTTCGTCTCCGGCGGTCCGGTCTGGTTCACGAGCTGGGACCACCTCGCCGAGGTGCCCGGGATCCTGGTCGAGCCGGACGAGCCCAACGGGGCCGCCGTCGTCATCGTCCACGGCGGCCCGACCTGGCACCACTCCAACGAGTGGGACCCGCTGCGGCATGCGTTCGTGGCCGCAGGACTCACCGTGCTGCACCCCAACTACCGCGGCAGCGACGGCTACGGCCGCCGCTGGCAGCTCGCCAACCGCTGGCTCATGGGCCAGGGCGAGGTGCTCGACGTGGCGGCTGCGCACGAGTTCCTCGTGATGCAGGGCTGCGACCCCGCGCGCATCGCGATCACGGGGCGCAGCTGGGGCGGCTTCCACACGGCGGCCGCCCTGACGCAGTTCCCCGACCTCTGGGCGGCCGGCGTCGCCGGCGTACCCTTCTTCGACTTCATCGACAGCCAGCTGGACCCGACCATCCGCGAGGACCTGCGCTGGTGGGACCGCGAGAACACCGGAGACATCGAGCGGGACAGGGCGAAGCTCGCGTACTACTCGCCCATCAACCACCTCGAGCGCGTGCGGGCGCCGCTCCTGCTCCTCGGCGGCGCCCTCGACCCGCGCTGCCCCCCGCGACAGATCACGGAGGTCGCGGAGGCCCTGCGCGCGCGCGGACAGGTCTGCGACTACGTCGTCTACCCGGACGAGGGCCACGAGATCAGCGGACTCGCGCACCGCATCGACTACGACCGGCGCACGGTGGAGTTCATCCTCGAGCACACCGGCAGCGCCTGACGGACGGGCGTCCCGCCGGCTGCCCGGCTGAGGGCGGCGCCCGGTGCTTCGCCGGGCGCCCCTCTCAGCGCTGCGAGATCAGGTAGTCGAACGCCGCCAGCGCCGCCTTGGCGCCTTCGCCCGCCGCGATCACGATCTGCTTCTCCTTGGTGGCGGTGACGTCGCCGGCCGCGAACACGCCGCGCACGCCCGTGTCGCCCCACTCGTCGACGATCACCTCGCCGCGCTGGTTGGTGCGCGCGAGGTCGAGGATCAGGTCGGAGTTGGGCGAGAGCCCGACCTCGATGAAGACGCCATCCACCTTGAGCGCGCGCTGCTTGCCCGTCTCGACGTTGCGGATCACGAGCTTGTCCACCGTCTCGTCGCCGGCGATCTCCACCGGCGCGTAGCCGACGAGCGGCCTGACGCCCGGCGACGAGCGCGCCTTGTCCTTGAGCCACTCCTCGCCGCTCCACGGGCCGCGGCTCACCACGTGCACCTTCTTGGCGATGCCGCTCATCTCGATGGCCGCCTCAAGCGCCGAGTTGCCGCCGCCGACGATGGCGATGATCTTGTCGCGGTAGAACGGGCCGTCACAGGTGGAGCAGTACACCACGCCGCGGCCGGCGAACTCGCTCTCGCCGGGGATCTCGAGGCGGCGCTTCTGCGCGCCGCTGGCGACGATGACCGAGCGCGCCTTGACCTCCTTGCCGGAGACGAGCTCGAGGACCTTGGCGCGGCCGTCCACACGGATGTTCTGTACTCGCTCGCCGATCATCCGCTCCAGCCCGTACATGTAGGCCTGCTCGAACATGAGCTTCACCAGCTCGGGGCCCTCGACCACGGGCATGCCGGGGTAGTTGGTCACCAGGTGGGTGATGCCGACCTGCCCGCCCAGGTCCAGGGCGATGAGGATCGTGGAGAGGTTCTTGCGCGCGGCGTACAGCGCGGCCGACAGGCCGGCCGGTCCGCCGCCGACCACGGCGACGTCCCACACCTTCTCGAGGTCCACCGTCGACTGGATGCCGAACATCTGGTCCAGGACGCCGGTCGCGTTGAGGTAGGCCAGGTTGTCGTAGCCGCCGGCCCAGCGACCGTCGATGAAGAACTGCGGGACGCCCTGCTGACCGGTGCGCTGCACCATCTCCATGGCGGCCTCCTGGTCGTCCGTGACGTCCACCTCGTCGTACTCGATGCCCTTGGCGCCAAGCAGTGCCTTCGCCTTGGCGCAGTACGGGCACCACTCCATCGAGTACATCTGCACGCGGGCCATTTGCTACCTCTCAGGTCAGATACTCGTTACTCAGCGTGGTGATTCCCATGCGCAAACGTGTTGACGCAGCGAGAGGCCGCCCGTCGGGTCGGCCGGAGGCTCTCCCGCCGTTCCCTCCGCCCCCATCTGCGATACACTCGGACCTGTCCCCAGTACCAACTCTCCGGGCAGGTGAGTCGATGAACGTGCGCGTCTACGTGACCCCCAAACAAGGCATCCTCGACCCTCAGGGAGCAGCCGTGGAACGGTCGCTCCCCAACCTCGGGTTCGAGGGGGTGAGCGGGGTGCGCATCGGCAAGATCATCGATCTCAGCATCGACGGCGCGGGCTCCGAAGAAGCCGCCCGCGCCCAGGTCGACGACATGTGCCGCAAGCTCCTCGCCAACCCGATCATCGAGGACTACACCTTCGAGATCGAGGGGTGACGCCGCGATGACCGCTGCTGCTCCCCTGCGCATCGGCGTGGTGGTCTTCCCCGGCATCAACACCGACGGGGACACGCACCACGCCCTCGAGACCTTCCCTGGCGTCAGCGCCGAGTACCTCTGGCACAAGGACACCGACCTCAAGGGCGTCGACGGCATCGTCATCCCCGGCGGGTTCAGCTACGGCGACTACCTGCGCTGCGGCGCCATCGCCCGGTTCAGTCCCATCATGCAGCCCATCACCGACTTCGCCGCGGACGGCGGGCTCGTCATGGGCATCTGCAACGGCTTCCAGATCCTCATCGAGGCCGGCCTCCTGCCCGGCGGCCTCATCCGGAACACGGGCCTCAAGTTCGTCTGCAAGTACGTGAACCTGCGGGTCGAGACCGCGGACACGCCGTTCACCGCCCAGTGCGCGCGGGGCGACGTGCTGCGCATCGTCGTCAAGCACAACGAGGGCAACTACACCGTCGACCCGGCGACCTTCGAGAAGATGAAGGCCAACGGCCAGATCGTGGTGCGCTACGTCGACGCCGCCGGCGAGCGGGCCGAGGGCGCCAACCCCAACGGCTCCCTCGACGACATCGCCGGCGTCTGCAACGAGACCCGCAACGTGTTCGGCATGATGCCGCACCCGGAGAACTCGGTGGAGACCGAGCTCGCCGGCGGAGCCGACGGAAGGAAGTTCTTCGGCTCCATGATCGACGCCCTGCGCGGCGCGGAGGTGACGGCATGACGGACTACGTGAACCGCACCGCCGACCTCGCCGCGGCGATCAAGCTCGGCCTCACCGAGGACGAGTACGAGCACATCAAGCAGATCCAGGACCGCGAGCCGACGTATGTGGAGCTCGCCATCTACTCGCTCATGTGGAGCGAGCACTGCAGCTACAAGCACTCGCGGCCC
>JBLMXT010000322.1:0-2704 GCA_050257915.1 Deltaproteobacteria bacterium | reverse complement strand
GATGAACCCGGGCGGGATCGGCAGCCAGAAGTTGATGATGCGGTAGACGAGCACGACGGCCACGGCGACGGCCGAGGGCACGCCGAAACTCACGTAGAGCGCGATCAGGATGCCTTCGACGGCGCCCAGCCCCCCCGGCGTGGGCGCCAGCGTCCCGATGGAGTAGGCCACCACGTACCCGACGAGAAGGTGGCCGACGGTGATCGACTGCCCGAACGCGGCGAACGTGCACCACAGGCACAGCATGTCGAAGAACCAGAAGGCGCAGGCGAGCACCAGCGTGCTCCTGATCGCGCCGCGGTGGCCGGTCATGCGGCGCATGCCGATGAGCAGGTTGTCGATCCAGCCGTCGATGTGCCGCTCCTTGATCACCTCGCGGCGCCAGACGCGGTTCACCAGATGGGCGATCTGCGTGGCGCGGAGGCGCAGGCGGGTGGGCCGGTTGTACAGGTACACCCCGTACAGCGTCAGCCAGAGGATGAGCACGATCAGGGCTATCCCGACCAGGTAGCCGAAGACGGAGTCGCTGCCGCGCACCAGGATCAGGTACACGATGGCCAGTGCGAAGAAGAACCAGAGCACCACGTAGTTGAAGAACTGCTGCGCGGCGATGGCGACGAAGATGATGCCGTGCGGCACCTTGTGCTTCATCAGCGCGTTGTAGGTGACCACCCAGCCGCCCACGCCGCCCGCCGAGAGGATGTGGCTCACGGCGAGGCCGCTCAGCGTGATCGCCCACACCTCGCGCAGGCGCATGCGGATGTCGAGCACGCGCAGGATGTAGCGGAACAGGTTGGCGTAGCCGCCCAGCGCCGCGACCTCCAGCGCGACCGCGAGCCCGAGCAGGACGTAGCTCGCGTTCGAGATGTAGTCGACCGTCTGCTGCGTGTCGACCAACCTCGGCAGCAGCAGGTACAGCGCCAGCACGATGACCGCGAAGACGATGATGTGGCGGAGCGTCTTCTTGATGGCGTCTCCCCAGGGACGGACGCGGCGGGCCCTCCCGCCAAGTCCAAGACAGTACCACAGAGGGGTCCGGCGCACGCTCGCGCGGCCGGCGGCGCGCCTGCGGGTCGTTCAGCGCCCGGTGCCGCCGCCGCCACGCCGGCGCACCGCCGGCGAGGGCTCGTCCCCGAGGATCTCGCGCTCGATCTCCCGGCGGCGGATCCAGGCGTACGCCAGCGCCGCGGGCGGGCTGGTGGGCGGGATTAGGCAGAGCGCGAGCCACGCCCAGCGCCGCGCCGCGAACGTCACGGAGACGCCGTAGACCACCGTCGTCGCCCAGCCGACCAGGAAGACGAGTCCGAGGACGCTGTGCACGGCCTGCGGGATGAGGCTGATCGCGAACGCCTGCGCCAGGAGCTCGAAGAAGAGGGCGATCATCGTGATCGCCGAGATGAGGAAGAGGTTGGCCACGCGACGGAGCTCGAGCCGCGTCTCGTCGTCGACGTCCGCGCCGGGTGCGTCCCTGTCGTACCGGATGAAGTCGAAGAGGCCGGACATCCCCGCCGTCGCCCCGATGCGTGTGGCGCCGGCCGGCGGGGCATGAACGGAACGACGCGGATAGGACAGGACTCGTGTGGGGTGCACCTGCGGCGTCCCACGCCGACTCGCCTTCGGGGGTCATTCTTCAGGATGGACGCACGCTTCTCAACCCCTCCCGGCGGACACGCCGCCGTGTACGACGCGGTCATGTGGCCGTTCGAGCGCACCGTGCTCGGCGCCTGGCGGCGGCGCCTCGCCGCGGGCGCGCGCGGGCGTGTGCTGGAGATCGGCACCGGGAGCGGCGCGCAACTCGCCTGGTACGCGCCGGGCACGAGGGTCACGGCGCTGGAGCCCGACGCCGGCATGCTCGGGCGGGCGCGGGAGCGGGCGGCGCGCGCCGCCGCCGGCGTCACCGTCGTGGAGGGCCGCGCCGAGGCGCTGCCGTTCGCGGATGCGGGGTTCGACGCGGCCGTGAGCGCGTTCGCGCTGTGCACGGTGGCGGACCCGGCGGCGGCGCTCGCCGAGCTCCGCCGGGTCCTCGTCCCGGGTGGGGCGCTCCAGTTGCTCGAGCACGTCCACCTGCCGTGGGAGCCGGGGAGGACCCTGCAGAGCAGGGCGGCTCCGGCTTGGGCCGCGGTCGCCGGCGGTTGCCGCCTCGACCGGGACACGCTGAGGTCGGCGCGAGAGGCGGGGTTCGTCGTCGTGCGCGAGAGCACCCACGTGGCCGGCTGGGTCGTCGAGGCCAGTCTCCGCGCTCCCTCGACCCGCACTTGAGAGCACCCTCAGGCCGCCGATGGGCGTCGTCTCAGGTACCGCGTGGGCGTCTCTCGCGCACCGCATGAGGCGGCCCTCGACCTGAACCTGAGCGTCGGCGGTCTCCGAGCCTGCAGGGAGTCCTGTGGCGGCCGCGGGGAGGGCTTGCCGACCCACCGAGGCGCCCCTCAAAACGGTCCGTCGGCAGGCACATCGGGTTGCATCGCGCCGTTGCCCCTGTTTGACTTACCTCCCGAACGAACAACGAGGCGTCTGGCGCGCCCCCCACATCCGTTCGCCCCCTTCTTCACTCACACCCCCTCTACGGCGTTCGCCATGCGGGCCTTGCGCCGTCAGACGCCGAACGCCCCTCGGTGCAGGCCGGACGTCGCCGCCCCAGGGGAAATCGCGTCGAAAGGACGTTGTGAGTCGAAACAAGAGCTTGATCGCCGTCATCGCGATCACC
>JBLMXT010000321.1:0-3524 GCA_050257915.1 Deltaproteobacteria bacterium | reverse complement strand
CGCTCAGCGCGCTGCAGCCGGGGGACCTCGTCTTCTTCGGCAGCGCCAGCTACAGCCACCACGTGGGCATCTACGTCGGAGGCGGCAGCATGATCCACGCCCCGCACACCGGCGCCGTGGTCAGCTACGGCTCCATCAGCGGCGCCTGGATCGGCGGCCGCTTCTAAGCAGTCCACTCGAGCGGGGTCACGCGCCCGGGTGCTTCCGTCTTGTCGCTCCGGGGAGTCACCGCGCGGGTCCTCTGATCGCGTGTATCCGCTGTAGACACATCCGGGCGCCGTCAGCTCCGCAACGCACCAGATGGAGAGACGGTGTAGATACGCGAACAGAGGGCCCGAACGGCGTCAGCCGCTGAATGGAGACCGCGGCCTGTGCGAGCGGGAGGCCGCGACCGGCGCGACGAGCCGGCGCTGGGGAAGGCGCCGAACCGATGCTGTAGCATGCGGGTCGCCAGAGGAGGGACGGATGCGGATCGTGGTGCACGGCCAGCAGGCCTTCGGCAAGGCCGTGCTCGAGGCGCTGCTCGGGCGCGGCGACGAGGTCGTGGCCGTCTACGCTCCGCCCGCGGGGGACAGGGAAGACCCGCTCGCCGCGGCCGCTCTGGCCGCCGGACTGCCGCTCGTCCGCCCGGCCTCGTTCCGCGATCCCGCGGTGACGGAGGAGCTCCGCGCGTTCGCCCCCGACCTCCAGGTGATGGCCTTCGTCACGCTGATCGTGCCGGCCGAGTTCCTCACCGTCCCCACGCACGGGACCATCCAGTACCACCCGTCGCTGTTGCCGCGACACCGTGGGCGCAGCGCCATCAACTGGCCGATCATCAAGGGCGAGACGGAGACCGGCCTCACCGTCTTCTGGCCGGACGGCGGCATCGACACCGGTGAGGTCCTGCTGCAGAAGCGCACTCCCATCGCCGCCGACGACACCCTCGGCTCGGTCTACTTCGACCGCCTGTTCCCGATGGGCGTCGAGGCGCTGCTCGAGGCGGTCGACCTGGTGAGGTCGGGGACGGCGCCGCGCCTGCCCCAGGACGAGTCGCTGGCCAGCTACGAGGCGCCGTGCGAGCGGGAGAACGCGCGTCTCGACTGGGGCAAGCCGTGCCGGCAGCTCCACGACCTGGTCCGCGGCTGCGACCCGGCGCCGGGTGCCTGGACCACCTGCGGCGGCCAGGCCCTGCAGGTGGTCGCGGCGGCGCCGCAGCCCGCCCGCGACGTCGCGGGCCTCGGCGGCGCGATGGGCGAGGTGCTGGACGTCGGCGAGGACGGGTTCAGCGTCGTGTGCGCCGACGGCCGCCTGCGCGTGACGCGGGTGCGCCCGGAGGGCGGCGTCAAGACGGGCGCCGGCGAGTGGGCCGCGTCGAGCGGCCTCCGCCCCGGCGCCCGGATCGGGTAGCGCGACTCAGGCCTCAGGCGACGGAGGCCCGGCTCAGCCCCGCCGGCCGCAGCGCCGTGCACAGGTCGCAGGTACAGTCCTCCTCGTGCCGCCAGCCGTGCGCGGGAGCCCGCCACGACGGGACGAGGCGCTTCCTGCCGTCGCCGGCGACGCGCCAGAAGCTGATGCCGTCGTAGTAGTACGCGTCCTCCGCCCCGACCTCGAGCCAGGCGTCGCGCTCCGCGCAGAGGATCTGATAGCGGCTGTAGGCCTGGCGGTGGACGGTCATCGCTGCTCCCCGGACGGACGGCGCCTCTCGCGCCGGCTTCACTATCGGGTATCGGCCGTGCGCCGTCGGGGAGTCCGGAACATTCGTCGGGGTGCGAAGAATCTCGTAGTGGTGCTCCCTCCGCGAGGGAGGACGCGACCAGCCGTGGGTCGCGGAGCGTCAGCGCCGCAGCAGGCGCGCCGTGACGCCGGCCACCGTCTCCCTGCCGTACGTGGACGACGGATTGTGGTCGGTGAAGACGGCGAGGCCGATGCGCACCCTGCGGCGCTCGAGGCGGGCCGCCTGGTTGGCCAGGACCCAGGCGCCGAGCCAGCCCGGCTTGAAGTAGACGCGGTAGCCGAGCGGTCCCGCGGCCGCGGGGATACCCCAGCGCTGGTACGAGACGACGCCGGCCAGCAGGCCGTTGGCGAAGCTGCGGTGCTGGCTGGGGATGTAGCGCTCCATGTCGCGGAAGAAGCGCGCCATGTCCGCGGCGGCGACGCGGCAGAGGATCCACGCGCCGCTCGCGCGGAACGACCGCATGCCGGCGCGGTCCGCGAAGCGCGCGAGACCCTGGCGGCCGACGCTCCTGTAGACCGCGTCGGCCGCGTCGTTGTCCGAGACGGTGATCATGCGTGTGAGCGTCGCGCGCATCGCCGGGTCGAGCGTGTCGTGACGGCGCAGGTAAGCGACGAGAAGCATCGCCTTGACGACGCTGGCGGTGATGAACGAGCGCTGCTCGTGGTAACCGTAGGCGTGGCCGCGGCTGTCGACGACGGCGACGGCCACGTCACCGGCGCGCCGCGCCGCCCAGGCGAAGGCGGCGCGCCGGGCGCTCGCCGTGGGCACGAGCGCGGGGAGTGGCGCGAGCACGCGCAGCGCCGCCGCGCGGGCGCTCGCCTCGGAGCGGCCGCCGGCGTCCACGGCGTGCGCGACGAGCAGGTAGCGGCCGCGACGCAGTCGCAGGCGGCCGCGCCACACGCTCTCCACGCCCACCGCGGTCACGCGGCCGGTCACCAGCCGCCGGACCACGCCGCCCGCCCGGGTCGTGATCAGCAGGTCGATGGTGACCGCGCCGCCGGCCGCGTCGTCGGCGCGGTAGCGCACGCCGGCGACCGAGCCGCGGCGCACCGTGACGTCGCGCACGACCGCCGTGGTCAGGGTGTCGCTGACGCCGGGGGTCGCCGAGGACGAGGGCGAGGGCGAGGAGGTGGCACGGACCGCCGGACCGCCTTGCGCCGACGCGACACCGATGGCGCCGGCGACGAGCAGGCACAGGGCGCCGGCGAGGCCGAGCGCCGGGCCCAAGCCGGCGCAGGCTGCGGGCCACTTCTGCGGGAACGTCCGTCTCACGCGGACATCCTACGCCCTCCGCCTGAGAGCGGGCTGGGCGTCGGACTCGACGTGACCGGTCGGCCGCCGCTGTGGCCGGCCTGCTCGGGCTGATCAGGAGCCGCGCAGGCGCAGCCCGTCCGGGTCGTAGAAGGCGCGCGCGCTCAGCCGCGCCGGCGCGCGCTCGCCCGCGATCTCAACCTCCACGGCGCCGCGGGCGACGACGTCGTCGACCTCACCGGGCTCGCCGGCGATGGCGGCCAGGCCCACCGCCGCGCCGAGAGTGTGTCCGTAGGCGCCGGAGGTGACGCGGCCGACGACGCGGCCGTCCTGCAGCACCGACTCGCCGTGGTAGAGCAACGGCTCCGGATCGGCGAGCAGGATGGGCACCAGCCGGCGACGCGGCGGGCCGCCGGCCAGCAGCGCGTCCCGCCCGATGAACCCGCCGGGCTTGTCCGGGGCGACGACGGCCCCGAGGCCGGACTCGGCCGGCGTGTCGGCCGGCCCCGCGTCGGCGCCCCAGTGCACGAAGGCCTTCTCGGCGCGCAGCCCGTCC
>JBLMXT010000320.1:0-5296 GCA_050257915.1 Deltaproteobacteria bacterium | reverse complement strand
CGGCGGCAAGCGGTACGCCAGGCCCTTGCCGAGGTAGCGGTCCTCGTCCTCGAGGCCGAGGCGCCGCGGGGTGAAGCGGCCGAGGCCGAGAGCCAGGACCAGCGTCCTGGCGTCGTCCTGGCGCAGTGAGCCGTCGATCGTGAAGCCACCCTCCCGCGGCGTCACGTTCTCGACGGCACGCCACTCGCGAAGCTCGGCGCCGAACTGCTCCGCCTGCTCGGCGAGGCGCAGCGCGAGCTCCCGCGAGGGCAGCGACGGCTGCGCGGGGAAGTTGCTGACGGGCTTGGTCGGGTACAGGTTGATGAGCTGGCCCCCGAACGCCTCGGCCTCGTACACGACGGCGCCGAGGCCCCGCAGGCCGGCGTACATGGCGGTGGCCAGACCCGCGGGCCCCCCACCGATGATGGCGATGTCGTAGGTGCTCATGGCTGGCTCCCTCTCGGAGTGTCAGTGCGAGCGTTCCACGATGCGAGCGGCCTCACACACGAAACCGCGGACGCCGGGGTCAGGCCACGCGCTCGTTGCCAACGGTCCCGGGCTGCTCGCCGGGGATGCAGGTGGGCGACGGCTCCGGGCCGAAGCAGCCGGCTGCCTCCACCTCGAGGCCGGGCTCGCTTCGCGGCGCCGCGGCGGGCTCCGCGGGCTGCGCCCGCTCCGCCCGCCGCGCCACGCCGTACAGTGGCACGCCGGCGGCCTGCACCACTCCGCCGACCAGCCAGGCGAACGGGATCGAGATGGTCTGGGAGAGCCACCCGAGGCCGACCTGCCCCGCCGTGGAGCCCGCATCGCCGAACAGCGCGTCGAGCGAGATGATGGTCGCCCGCTGCTCGGACGGGATGCGGGCGTTGAGCCAGCCCTGCTTGACCGGCAGCGAGATGCCGAAGGCGATCGTCGAGACGAGGTAGAGCGGGACGGCGACCCAGAACTGCTGCACCAGCGCCGCGCCGATGATGCTCACCGTGGTGACCGCGGTGCACACCATGAGGATCAGGCCGCGGTCCGGCACTCTCGCGGTGATCCGCCCGACGAGGGCGTTGCCGAAGATCTGGGTCAGACCCACCAGCGCGGCGATCACGCCGGTCACCCACACCAGGTCTTGTCCGAGAAGGTCGAGGAAGTACTTCTGCCACGAGTAGAAGCCGTACATGAAGAACACGCCCTGCACGAGCGAGGCGAACATGATGAAGCGCACCGCGCGGTCGCTGAGGCCGTACGTGATCCCCGCGCGGGCGATGCGCCGGGTCTCGGCGCCGAAGCTGCGCAGTGTGAGGGCACGCGCCCTGAAGCCGAGGTCGCGCATGATGAGCAGGCCGAGCAGGAAGGCCGGCACCAGGACCACGGCGCGGAGCACGTAGGGGACCCAGAGGTCGATCTGCCCGAGGAACCCGCCGAGCGTGGTGCCGATGAGCATGAAGATGCCGAACACGATGCCGTAGCGAGCGAAGATCGGCTCCAGGCGCCCCTCGTAGCCCACCGAGTGGAGGGCGTCCACCATCCACGCGTCCACGGCGCCGGTGTAGAACGTGTACCCGACGCCGAGCAGGGCGGAGGCCGCGACGAAGGGCCAGATGCCGTAGCCGGCCAGGCCGAAGCCCACGTAGAGCAGCGTCGAGACGAGGATGGTACCGACCGCGAGCAGGTACGAGACGCGGCGGCCGACCGTGTCCGCGACGACGCCGGTGGGCACCTCGCACACCACCTGCGCGACGGTGTAGGCGGCGTTGATGAGCATCACCTCGAAGATGTCGAAGCCCACCGAGAGCAGGAACAGGGTGTTGACGCCCCAGATCAGCGCCTGCGCGAGGGTCGTCGTGGCGGCGATGCCGTAGTACGTGCGGATGATGCGCTGCGCGTCCATGGGCGGTCTGTTCCCGCCGCGCGGCACGGCGACGCACCGCGACCGATGCCCCGGCCCTATTCGGCGGGCTGAGCGTCCGGCAGCAGCTTGACCAGCTCGTCCGAGAGCCGGGACTGCCAGCGGGTGGTGCCGGGAGCGAGGAGGTGGTGCAGGTCCCAGTAGGCGGCGCTCCGCAGCCCGAGCGACCGGTTGAAGCGCAGGTACCTGATGCCGTTGCGGCGGGCGATGTCGGCGCACCGGTCGTGGATGACCGCCAGCGGCCGGTCGAGGCGGTGGCCGACGGCGGCGAGGTTGAGCGGCAGGTCGATCAGGACAGGACGCAGCTGTTTGGCCTCGCAGGCCGCGATCAGCCGGTTGATGGCCGCGAAGTTGTCGCGGCGGTTGGCCCGAAAGCCGTCCCAGCGCCGCTCCATCCAGCGGGCGGCGAGCTCCCGCTTGTGCGCCGGCGAGAGCGGCGCGCGCCCGTCGTAGCGGTGCTGGATCCACGCGCTGAGCGTCGGCTCACCGTCCGGCGCGACCGGGTCGAGCGCCGGGGGGTCCAAGGGCGTCGGCGGGCCGATGAACCGGCTGATGCCGACGCCGATGAGGACGATGCCCCTCGGCTGCCGCTCCGGCGTCACCGGCAGCCCATCGACGATGCGCTCGTCCATGCCGAACGTCTGGTTGTGGCCGGCGACGGTGAAGCCGAAGGCGGTCGTCTTGCCGGCTCTCGCGGCGCGCCGCGCCAGCTGGCCCGCCCAGTCCGTATCGCTCACCGTGGACTCGCGCGCGATGGAGTCGCCCAGGTAGTAGACCATGATGCCGTCCGGAGGCCAGGGCTGGCTCTGCCGGTAGTCGACGAGGCGCACGACCTCCCAGGTGTGCACCCAGTCGTCGACGCCGGCGGAGGCCGCGGTCGCGGGTGGAAGCAGGATGACGAGCGCGAGAGCGACGACGGCAGCCAGCAGCGCGCGGCGCAGCGGGCCGGCAAGCGCCGCGCCGGCGCGGCGCACAGTCTCCTCCGGGTGTCCCGTCACGGCCTGCATCTCCTCCCCAGTCTACCGCACGCCCACGCGGGGACTGCGGGAGCGGCCGGCGGCGCGGCGGTCAGACCGGCATGCCGGACGGGCAGGCCGGCGGCTCGCAGGCGAGCCGGCCGTCGCGGAGCACGATGGTGCGGTCGAAGTAGCGCCGGATCTCCGGGTTGTGCGTGACCATCACGATCGTGTTGCCCTCGCGATGGAGGCCCGCGAAGAGGTCCATGACCTCCTCCGTGGTCTCGCTGTCGAGGGCGCCGGTGGGCTCGTCCGCGAGGATGAGCGGCGGCTGGTTGACGAGCGCGCGGGCGATGGCCACGCGCTCCTGCTCACCGCCGGACAACTTGCCGGGCAGGTGGCCGCCGCGGTCGGCGAGGCCCACGCGCTCCAGCACGTCCAGCGCGCGGGCGCGCTTCTCGGCGGCCGGCATCCTCTTGACCGCCAGCGGCAGCGTCACGTTCTCGAGCGCCGTCAGGTAGGGCACGAGGTTGAAGGACTGGAACACGAAGCCCAGGTACTCGCGGCGGAAGTCCGCCAGCTTCTCGCCCGGCAGGGCGTACAGGTCGATGCCGTCGATCGAGATGCTGCCGGCGCTCGGGTGGCTGAGGCCGCCGAGCATGGCGAGGAACGTGCTCTTGCCCGAGCCGGACTGCCCCATCACGCCGAGGAACGACCCCTCGGGCACGACGAGGTCGAGGCCGCGCAGGGCGTGCACCGGCGCGCCGTCGCCGGCGAAGGTCTTCTCGAGGCCGCGCACGTCGATGAAGCGCGCCGCCCTCTCGTCCCCGGGCCGGGGTGCGCCCGGGAGGTCGTCCGCGGCAGCGCCGGGCGCGCGCGTGGGCATGGTCGCAGCAGTCATAGCACCTGTCTCCTGGGGTGGGCGCCCGCGCTCACAGCGCGCGCAGCGCCTCGGTGGGGTCGAGCTTGCCGGCGCGAAGCGCCGGATAGAGGGCGGCGAGGGCGGCGGTCAGCGCCGCCACGGCAACGGCCGCCAGGCCGAGCAGCGGGGTCCACGCGACCGGCGCGCCCGCGGCGAGCAGCGGCAGCACCGCGTAGGTCGTGGCCATGCCGGCGGCGTAGCCGAGCACGCCGGCGATCACCCCCGCGACGACGGCCTCGATGAGCACGAGCCGTGTGATCTGCGCCCGCCGGAAGCCGATGGCGCGGAACACGCCGATCTCGGTGGTGCGCTCGCTCACCGAGCTCATCATGGTGAGGAACACGACGAGGACCTCGATGCCGACGACGATGGCGACGATCGCCAGGCTGAAGCCCCGGAACTCATCCACCGCGTGCAGGCGGCTCTCCACGGCCTCGCGGACGGTAGACACCTCCGCGTTCGGCAGCGCCGCCGACAGCTGGCGCACGATCTGGTCCACGGGGGCGCCGGAGTAGGCCGCGGCGACCTCTATGAGCGTGAGCTCGCCCTCTCTGCCGAGCAGCCGCTGCACGGCGCCCAGGTCGGCGACCAGCAGGTCGTCGTCCTGCGCGCCGGTGGGACGCAGGATGCCGGTGACGGTGAAGCGCTTGCCGCGGATGCGCACGTAGTCGCCCATCCGCAGGCCGAGCACGCGGGCCGCCTTGGCGCCGGCCACGAGCTCGTGGCCGTTCTGCGGCGGCCGCCCCGGGTCGACCGACCACCAGCGCTTGAGCTCGAACTGCGCCGCGGGGTCGACGCCCATGAGCAGGGCGCGACGACCCTTGACCTGCACCGCGCCGACCAGCTCCGGCGCGACGACGGAAACGCTGGCGCGAGCGGGGATGGCGCGCACGCGCGCAAGGTCGGCCGCGCGCAGCCCCTGCTCGCCGACGCTCACGCCGCCGACGTCGATGCCTCCGTAAGTGAGCGCGACGTCCCGGCTCTTCGGCGTGATCACGATGTTGGCGCCGTAGCTCCGCAGGTTGGCCTTGGCCTCGCCGGTCATGGACCGCGCCAGGCTGACCAGGGCGACGACCGTGCCGACGCCGATGAGGAGGCCCGCGATGAGGAACGCCGCGCGGGCCTTGCGGCGGTGCAGATTGGCGAGGGCGATGCTGCCGAGGGTCATGAGGTCCTCCGGCTCAGATCGCCCGCAGAGCCACGGTCGGGTCGAGGCGGCTGGCGTGGAGCGCCGGGTACAGCGAGCCGAGCGAGCCGATGAGCACCGCGAGGAGCACGGCACCGGCGGCGAGCGGCGGCGCCCACGTGACGCCGACCTCGCCGCCCGCGGCGAAGAGCGGCAGCAGGACGTAGCTGAAGGCCATGCCGGCGAGGTAGCCGAGCACGCCGGCGACGACGCTGGCCGCTGCGGCCTCCAGCAGGACGAGAAGCGTCACGTGCGCGCGCCGGAAGCCGAGCGCGCGGAAGATCCCGATCTCCCGGGTGCGCGCGTTGACGGACCCCATCATGGTCACGAAGACCACGAGGGCCTCGACGGCGATG
>JBLMXT010000319.1:0-2697 GCA_050257915.1 Deltaproteobacteria bacterium | reverse complement strand
GGCGCCGCCGCCCCCTCCCCGCCGCGGCCCCTCGCCGCAGACCTCGACGCCCTGCCCTTCCCCGCCCGCGACCTGCTGCCCAACGCCGCCTACATCGAGCACGGACGGCGGCGCTACGGCTACGCCGTCACCACGGTGATGGCCAGCCGCGGCTGCCCGTTCGCCTGCGAGTTCTGCAGCAACGTGGTCTTCGGCGGCTCCTGCCGCGAGCGCTCGCCGGCGAACGTCGTCGACGAGATCGAGCAGGTCATCGCCCTGGGCTACGACCGTATCGCCTTCGCCGACGACGTCTTCACCCTCAGCGGGGAGCGCGTCGCGGCGATGTGCGACGAGATCGAGCGGCGCGGCCTGCGCTTCGCCTGGGAGTGCCTCGCGCGCGTCGACGGGATCGACAGGGAGATCGCCGGCAGGATGCGCCGCGCCGGCTGCCGCACCGTCTTCTTCGGCGTCGAGTCCGGCGCCGACGAGACGCTGCGCCTCATGCGCAAGGGCATCACCGCGGCGCAGGCGCGGGCGGCGGTGTGGGCCGCCCACGACGCCGGGCTCGAGGTGGGGGCGTTCTTCATCCTCTGCTACCCCGGTGAGACGGACGACACGGTGCTCGAGACGCTGCGCTTCGCCGCCTCCGTGCCGCTCGATTACCTAGGGCTCTCGATGCCCTATCCGCTGCCGGGGACCGGGCTGCGCACACGGCTCGAGGGCCGCGTCACGGGCGAGGCGCGGCCCGACGGCAGCCTCCTGCTCAACCAGCAGCTCACGTACGAGGGCGACTTCTCGGCGCTGAAGGTGCGCGCGGCGATCCTCATCGGGCGGGGACAGTTCGTGCTGCGGCGGCGGCTCGGGAGCTTCGGCCCCGCCGCCGTCCGGCTCACCCGGGCGCCGGCGGAAGCCCTGTTCCGCCGCCTGCACTGACGCCCGGCGCGTCGCCCGGCGCGCCCGCGCGCGTCAGGCGGCGCCGGGCCGCTTCGCCGCGAACGCCGCCATCGTCTCGTCGATCCGCCGCCGCAGCCAGTCCTGGTCGATGTCCGAGCCGAAGACGAAGGTCGGCTCGTTCTCATGAGTCCAGTCGCGACCCTCGTCGCGCCCGCCGAGACGCTCCCAGAGCCCGGACCCGGGCAGCGGCATCGGCACGTTGAAGGAGATCTCCGCGAGCGGCAGCTCGAGGGCGAACGACAGCGTCGTCTCGATGTCGGCCACCGTCTCTCCAGGGTAGCCGACGATGAAGAAGGCGGCGACCTCGATGCCCGCCTCGCGGTACACGCTCGCCGCCCTGACGCTCTGCTCGACCGTCATCTGCTTGCGCATCAGGTCGAGCGTCGCCTGGCTGCCGGACTCCAGGCCGAGGTAGACGCGCCGGCAGCCCGAGTCCTTCATGAGGCGAGCGGTGGCCGGGTCGATGCCGTTGGCGCGCGAGAGACAGCTCCACGTGAGGCGCAGCGGCGCGACGCGGCGGCAGAACCCCTCGAGGTAGTCGGGACGCAGCGTGAAGGTGTCGTCGGCGATCCACAGGCCGTCGTACCCCAGGCGCACGATGTCCTCGACCTCCGCGAGCACCCTGTCGAGCGGGCGCAGCCGCACGGCGTCGCCGAACACCGGCTTGGAGCAGAACTCGCAGCCGTAGGGGCAGCCGAGCGTCGCGATCAGCGTGGTCGGCCGGTGCCCCGTGGGCGCCCACGCATCCTGGTAGGCGCGGTGATCGAAGTCTCCGCGGTCGGGGAGCGGAAAGCCGGCGATCTCGTCCTCGGGGTGGTGCACGGGTGGGTTGTCGATGCGCCGGCCGGCGATGTCCGCCACGAGGCCGGGGTACCTCGCCAGGGGCAGGCCCCCGAGGTCGTCCCGGGTGGCCCCGCAGGCGACGTAGTCGCGGCAGAACGTGGGGAAGCTGATGTCCGCCTCACCGCGGAAGACGAGGTCGACGTGCGGCAGGAAGCGGCCGGGAAACACGGTCGGCAGCGGCCCCCCGGCGACCAGCAGGGCGTCCGGGAGGCGCTCGCGGAGCGCCGTGGCGACGCGCAGGGTAGTGCCGGTCAGGCTCACCATGCTCGAGATACCGACGACGGCGGGCCGCCAGGCGGCCACGTCGTCAACCAGTGCCTCGAGGGAGCTGAAGGTCCCGTCGAAGACGCGCGCCTCCACCCCGGCCCCCTTGAGGTGCGCGCTGAGGAGCGCGGGACCGAGCGGCGGGAACAGCACCTCGGTCCTCGCCCTGGTGCGGAAGTACGGGAAGACCAGCGCGACTCCGGACATCGCTCTCCTGCCTCGTGACCCGACGTGTGCCCTCGGGGACATGGTAGCAGGCGGTCGCGCTCACCCGGGCGCTCCCGATGCAGCATGGCGGCGAGGGCGACGGCGCCGGTCTCACCCCGCCGTCCCCTTGGGGTGACAACAGGTAGCATGGCTCCAGCGAGGCGACGGTGCCGGGCTCAGGTCCGTGGAGGACGCGTCGCTGCGCATGCTGCAGCAAGAGAAGACCGTGATGCTTCGTGCTGAGGAGGAGACGCAGTCTTGACGAGCGCCCGCGAGCTCATCGACCGCCGCTACAGCTGCCGTACCTACCTGGAGCGTCCCATCGCCGCGGACGACCGGGAGGCGCTCACGGCGTTCATGGCGACCAGGACACGAGGGCCGCTGGGGTCGGGCGCGCGCTTCGGCCTCATCGCGGCCTCGCCGGACGATGCCGGCGCCCTCCGGCGGCTC
>JBLMXT010000318.1:0-4770 GCA_050257915.1 Deltaproteobacteria bacterium | reverse complement strand
CTCGGGCCGCCGCTCACGCGTCACTGCCGAGACACACGCAGGCCCCGGAGGCGCGCGTCCGCGCTTCCGGGGCCTTGACGGTTGTGTCCCGGGTCGCCGGCTACTCCGTCGCCTCGCCCGGCCCTTCGATCTTGTCGCGCGCGGCGGCCGGCACCTCGAGGAGGTAGCGGTAGACGAGCCCGCCGACGATGCCGCCGATGGTCGGGAAGATGATGAACACCCACAACTGCGCGAGCGCCCAGTCGCCGACGAACAGCGCCGGCGCGAGGCTGCGCGCCGGGTTCACGGAGGTGTTGGTCACCGGGATGCTGATCAGGTGGATCAGCGTCAGCGTCAGCCCGATGGCGAGCGGCGCGAGGCCCGCCGGCGCGCGTCGGTCCGTCACTCCGTGGATGACGAGCAGGAAGGCGAATGTGAGGAGCAGCTCGATGACGATCGCCGCCACGAGCGAGTAACCGGCCGGGGAGTGGTCGCCGTAGCCGTTGGCGGCGAAGCCGTCGGCGAGCGAGAAGCCGGCCTTGCCGCTGGCGATCACGTAGAGCACGGCGCTGGCGCAGATGGCGCCCACGACCTGGGCGACGATGTAGACGGCCACCTTGCCGCCCGGGAACCGTCCGCCGGCCCACAGCCCGATGGTGACGGCAGGGTTGAAGTGTCCGCCCGAGATGTGGCCCACCGCGTAGGCCATGGTCACGACCGTGAGGCCGAAGGCGAGAGCTACGCCGAGCCACCCGATGCCGTTGTCCCCGACCGCGGCGGCCAGGACGGCCGCTCCCGTGCCGCCGAAGACGAGCCAGAAGGTCCCGAAGAACTCAGCGGCCGCGGCTTTGCCCGTGTTCATACGCCCACCCCACCGTCAGATTGCAGCGTTTCTACTATCACGGCGGGGTTACCCAACGAGCGGTGTTCTCACGCCGGGCACAAGAAAGGCGCCCGAACGGGCGCCCAGGAAGGTGATGGTAGCGGGGGCAGGATTCGAACCTGCGACCTTCGGGTTATGAGCCCGACGAGCTACCGGACTGCTCCACCCCGCGACGTTGGACGATAGATTGTACACGGTGTGGCGGGCGATTGTAAAGCACCCGGCAGGGACGTCCCTCGCGCGCGGCGTAAAGGAGAGCAGGGATGTTCCGATACACTCAGCGAAGATGATCGGCCTCGGGGCGACAGGCAGGTGGGACACGCGAAGCACGGCGACCCTCGCCGCGGCGTGCTTCGCCGGCCTGCTGGGGCTGGTCCTGCTCGGCGCCGCCCTGCTCCCTCCGGCCGCCCCGGCCACGCCCGCCTCGGTCGAAGGCCTCGAGGCGCAGGCGCGCGGCGTGCGGCGTGAGGTGGCGCGTCTGGACCATCGCGCCGAGGTCATGACGGAGCAGTACAACGTCGCGCGCGCCGCGCTCGACGCGGTCAACGTCCGCCTCCAGGAGACGCGCCGCGACCTCGAGCGCGCGCAGGGTGAGCTCGAGCTGGCCCAGGAATTGCGTGGCGCGCGGCTCGCGGCCATGTACAAGAGCGACGGCTTCAGCGTGCTCGACGTGCTCTTCAACCTGAGCGACCTCGGCGAGGCGACCACCCAGCTCGGCTACTTCCGCTCCATCGACGAGGCGGACCAGGCGACGGTCACCCGCATCGCCGCCATGGAGACCCGCACCCGGGCACTGGCCAGGCAGATCGACGCCGACCGCGCGGAGGCGCTCGAGAAGGAGATGGGCCTGCGCGAGCAGCAGGCCCTGATCGAGAACGAGCTCGCCGCGCGCGAGACGCTTCTCGCGGACCTCGACGCGCGCGTCAAGAAGCTCCTGGAGCAGCAGGCCCGGCTCGACGCGGCGGCGTCCGCACGTCTGGCCAGGGCCGCCGGCGTCGACCTGGCCACCATCCACGGTACGCCGGCGCAGATCGCCGTGGTCAGGGAGACGATGAAGTACCTCGGCATCCCGTACGTGTGGGCCGGGGCGACGCCCTCCGGCGGCTTCGACTGCTCCGGCCTCGTGCTGTACGTGTACGCCAAGTTCGGCGTGGTCTTCCCGCACGGGGCCACCATGCAGGCGCACATGGGCAGGCCCGTGTCGCTGGCGCAGGCCCAGCCTGCCGACCTGGTCTTCTTCGGCTCGCCCGCCTTCTACCACCACGTGGGCATCTACATCGGCAACGGCCTGTTCATCGAGGCGCCGCACACGGGCGACGTCGTCAAGGTGAGCCGGCTGGCGGGCCGCGGCTGCTCGCTCATCTGCCGGTACTCGCTGGACCTGCCCTGACCGCGGCGGGCGAGGGAACACTGTCGCCACCCGCCGCGAAGCGGTAGACTGCCGTCATGCCTTGGTATGTGCTCCTGACCATCGCGCTCGCGAGCCTGGCTCTCGTCATCGCCATGCTCGTCTGGCTCGGCCGCATCGGCTGGCGGCTGGCCAAGCACGGAGCCGCCGTGTCCCAGCGCATCACGCCCCTCGCCGACGGCCTCGCGCGCAGGAGCGACGAGATCGCCGCCGCCGCCGAGCGGCTCTCCGTCGACGCGGAACAGCTCACCGCGAACCTCGCCAGGATGCAGCGCTCAGCCGCGCGTCTGCAGGTCGTCACGCAGACCGTGAACGACGCCCTGCGCCCGTACTGGCTGATCGCCGGCTGGCTCTCCGGCGAGAAGGAGTGGAGCGACCTGGGCATCTAGCCGGAGGCCGGAGACCGGGGCGGGCGGCGGCGCCGCTCACGCCCCGAGCACGGACGGGCCCGGGATCCTCGCCTCGAGGGTCCCGGGCCCGTCCGCGTCCGCCGCTTCGCCTCATACGGCGAGCGGCGGCAGCTCCCCCCAGCCTCGCAGCGTGTAGTAGTCCTGGAGCATGGCGGCCATCTCTTCCTGCGGGAAGGTGAGCCCCTCCTCGTCCTCCATGGGCTTCTCGGTGACCCAGTCCGGCAGCTTCTCCGACTCGCGCCCTATCCCGCGCGCGGCGTTGAAGTCGTGGGTCATCGTGATGATGCGGTTGGCGATGCGGTGCAGGTCCTCTTCGCTGTAGTCCGTGCCGATGGCGGCATTGACGACCGCGGTGATGTACGGCCACTGCACCATGTCGCGGTAGAAGCGGCAGTAGATGAGCGTGTCCATGATGGTGAGGCGGTCTTCCCAGTCCACGTAGACCGGCGCCTTGTCGGCGGTCTCGCCGTACGTGGTGACGCCCATCAGCTCGGGCTTGTACATGGTGGCGCGCAGGTGGCAGGCGCCGCGCGGCGTGGTGGCGAAGCCGAGGCCCATGCCCTTCATCTTGCGCGGCTCGTAGCCGGGAGGCGCCATGCCCTTGACGTGCACGGCCACGTCCTCGAGCCCGTACTCCCTGGCCACGGCGGCGACACCCTCCGCCCACAGGTCGCCGATGCCCTCGCGCAGGCAGAGCTTCTCCAGGAAGGCGCCGACGCCGACGGGATCGTTCCACGTGAGCTTCTCGTCGATGAGGCCGCGCTCCGCGCACTCGATGGCGAGGGCGCAGAGGTTGCCGGCGTCCATGGTGTCGACGCCGAGCCGGTCGCAGACGTCGTTGAGCCACATGATCTCGGCGAAGTCGTCGATCTCACAGAGGCCGCCGAAGACGAAGGCCGTCTCGTACTCCGGACCCTCGACCACGAGGCCTTCGTGGCGGCCCTTGTACACGGTGTTGCGCTTGACGCACTTGAAGACGCAGGGCGGGCAGGTCTGATTGACGGTGCCGTGCTCGGCCAGCATGGTCTCGACGGTGATGCGCTCGAAGTTCTCCAGCGTGCCCTTGCGCCAGTAGCGCGTGGGGAACGCGTTGACGCCGTTCATGATGCGCACCATGTTGAGGGTGCCGCCGCGCTGGTACGCCGCCGCGCCGGGGTCGTCCTTGGTGCGCTCGATGAGGTCGCGGACCACGGCCTTGAAGTCGTCCGGCCGCGCCACCTCGACCTTCTTCTCGCCGTGCCAGACGATGCCCTTGAGGTTCTTGGAGCCGTAGACGGCGCCGGGTCCGCCGCGGCCGAGCTGGTGCCAGTAGTTGTTGTTGACGCAGGCGAACCGCACGAGCTTCTCGCCGGCCGGACCGATGACGCACGCCTGGGCCTTCTTGTGCGGCGTGCGCGCCAGGATCTCGTCCTCCGCCTTGAACGCGTCCATGCCCCACAGGTCGGAAGCGTCGTGGAACTGCGCCCCCTCTTCGCTGACCTCGAGGTAGACCGGGGCGTCGGCCTTGCCCTCGACGATCACGACCTTGTACCCCGTGCGCGCGAACTGCGGGGTGAGGTTGCCGCCGGAGTAGCACTCGCCGTAGCCGCCGGTGAGCGGCGAGGCGAAGTACACGGCGTACCGGTTGCTGCCCAGCATCGTGGTGCCGCCCATGGGGCCGACGACGAAGATGAGCTTGTTGCCCGGGCTCAGCGGATCGACCTCGGGGCCGACCTCCTCGCACAGGTAGTGCGTGCCGATGCCCTTGGCGCCGATCAGCTCCTTGACGAGCTGCGGCGGAACGGTCTCTTCGGAGGTCGTGCGAGTGGTGAGGTCGATGCGTAGAAGGTCGCCCATTCGTGCTCCTTTGTGCCGTGGAAGCCGCACCCCGGCTCTCCTCCGCTGCGCCGCGGTCACCCCTGGTCGGCGGAGCCTGCCGTGGCGTGTGTGCGCGCGCCCCGAACGGAAGGAGCCGCGCCCGGACTGGACGTCCGGACGCGGCTCCATTCAATCAGCTTGGCTCAGCCACGGCCAATGGCCGCCGCGTCGCCGAATGCCGTCTCAGGCGAGCACTTTGTCCAGCGGCGTGTACTTCATCTTGTGGGCCTCGG
>JBLMXT010000317.1:0-5716 GCA_050257915.1 Deltaproteobacteria bacterium | reverse complement strand
CTCGAGGCGGCGCGCGCGCAGGACGCGGCGGTCGACTGGCACCTCTACGAGCAGGACCCGCGGTTCGGCGGCAAGGTGCACACCGTCCGCCGCGACGGGTTCGTCGTCGAGGGCGGCCCGGACTCGGCGATCATCGAGAAGCACTGGCCGATCACCGCCGCCCGCGAGCTCGGCATCGCCGACCGCTTCCTCGACTGCAACGAGGACATCCGCAAGAGCTTCGTCTTCACGCGCGGGCGCCTGCACGAGTTGCCCGAGGGCATCATCCTCATGGTCCCGACGCGGATGGTGCCGTTCGCCATGAGCCGCCTGATGACCTGGCCCGGCAAGATGCGCATGGGCCTGGACCTCGTCCTGCCACGCGGCGGCGCGGCCACGGCGGGGCCCGCGGGCCCGGTCGGCTCGGCCATGGACGAGAGCCTCGGCGACTTCGTCCGCCGGCGCCTCGGCAGGGAGGCGCTGCAGCGCATCGCCGAGCCCATCGTCGCCGGCATCCACGCCGGCGACCCCGAGCAGATGAGCGTGCGCGCCACCTTCCCCATGTTCCTCGACATGGAGCGCGAGCACCGCAGCCTGATCGTCGCGATGCTGAAGCGCCGCAAGGCGCGCCAGAAGGCCGCCGCGGCGCGCGGCGCCGGCGCCCCGGGCATACCCGGCTCGGCCGGCGCGCCGGGATCGGCGGCCGCATCCGGCGCCTCCGGTTCCTCCGGCCGCTCCCGTCCGCCCGGCCCCAGGTCGTACTTCTACTCGTTCAAGGGCGGGCTGCAGGACCTGAGCGAAGCCATCGTCGCCTCGCTGCCCGCCGACCGCCTGCACGCGGGGACCGGCGTCGCGACCATGGCCCAGTGCGGCGCCGGCTGCGGCGCCCGCGCCGGCTCCGGCGAGTACGCCCTGCAGCTGAGCGACGGCTCCCGCGTCGTCGCCGACGCCGTCGTGCTCGCGACCCCCGCGTGGGCGAGCGGCGACCTGCTGCGCCCGGTCGCGCCGCTCGCCGCCGCCGACCTCTCGTCCATCGACTACGTGACCACCGCGACCGCCTCCGTCGCCTTCCGCGCGGAGCAGGTCGGCCACGACCTCAAGGGCTTCGGGTTCGTCGTGCCTCGCGCCGAGGACCGGCCCGTGATGGCCACCACGTGGAGCTCCAGCAAGTTCGACGGGCGCGCGCCCGACGGCCACGTGCTGCTGCGCAGCTTCCTCGGCCGCGCCGGCCGCGAGGCCGCCGCCCAGCTCGACGACGACGAGATGGCCACCGTGGTCCGCTCCGAGCTCCGCGACATCATGGGGATCAGCGCGGAGCCCGAGTTCGTCGAGATCTTCCGGTGGCCGCGCGGCATGCCGCAGTACCGCGTCGGCCACGTCGAGCTGGTCGCCCACATCGAGGCCGCCGTCGCCCGCGTGCCCGGCATCGAACTCGCCGGCGGCGCCTACCACGGCATCGGCATCGGCGACTGCCTGCGCGAGGGCTCGGCCGCGGCCGAGCGTGCCCTGGAGCACGTCCGCGGCCTCCCCGAGGACGAGATCCCGCCGCAGCCGCCGGACCTTCCCGCCGCCGACGGCCTCGAAGACTAGCGCCGCACCCTCGCGCAGTCTCGCACTGCTTCGCATCACCGCGCCGCATCACCGCGCCCCACCGACGACCGCCGGCATAGAGTCGCTGCGGACTCGCACCGTCAGTCGTACGCTTGCGAGTACAACGGCACAACAGCGCGTACGCACGCACGTGCCTGTCCACATCGTGCACTGGTCCCGGAAGGGCAATCGCAGGAGGGGTGCAGCGCAAAGGGTTCCCGACCACCGCGGGGTACACCTACGCGGAGCGATCATGCCGCCGCGGGCGGCCCGAAGTCGAGGAGGCGATGTCATGACCACAACGCAGGTCATCGCGGTGACGGTCGGGGTCGTGGTCTGGCTGGTCTGCCTGTGGCTGGTGTGGCGCCTGG
This sequence comes from Deltaproteobacteria bacterium, assembly GCA_050257915.1. Classification (GTDB taxonomy): domain Bacteria; phylum Actinomycetota; class Thermoleophilia; order UBA2241; family UBA2241; genus CAIXSE01. The sequence goes on along the minus strand of JBLMXT010000317.1, from coordinate 3,776 downwards.
TCGACCGCAAGGACCTCAACCGCGCCCTCTGGATCATCCTCTGCATCTTCTTCCCGTTGATCACCCTGATCGTCGTGGCGCTGCTGCCGGCAAAGCAGCGGCCGGAGCCACCGGAGTTAATCTCCTGACGGCGGCGTGATCCGTACGCGGAATGGGGGCGGGAGGCGCACGGCGCCTCCCGCCCCCTTCGTCGCTCACCCGCCGTCGGCGCTCCGCGCCCTGGGCGAGCGAGCGTCGCGCGGCGGCCCGGGAGGACCCAAGGCCGCCGCCGCGGTTACCGCTCGATCCTGTCGTCGTAGCTGGCCGTGTAGATGGCGTTGGAGAGCAGCCGGAAGGTCGCTTCGGTGCCCGCCCGGAAGGCGGTCATGGGCCCGATGAACGTGACGCGGCCGCTTCCGTGGAAGCCGTGGACGACGATCGGCTGGCCGGCGGCGTCGGCCTGGACCCAGCCGGTCGGGTCGCCGATCTGCCAGTAGCCGGCCAGGAAGTAGTCCGTCGTGTAGGCAGCGTCGACGGCGACCGCGGCCGGGTCGTCGACCTGGAACCACGTGATGGGGAAGGCGAAGGTGTAGCCGTACGGGTCGTACCCGGCGGTCACCAGGCTGCCGTCGGCGAGCGCAGTCAGGCCGAGCGTGTTGTTGGCCCAGTAGAAGTCCCAGTTGTAGCCGCCCTTGGGCGTCACGGGAAGGACGCCGTCGAGGATGCCGTAGGGACCGTTGGCGATGTAGGCGCCGCCGTCCGCGATCCAGGCCTTGAGCGCGTCGATGTCGAGGCCGCTCGGGTCTTCGACGACGAGGACGTCGTAGGCCGACAGGTCGGCAGTGGCCGTCATGCGCTCGGCGTCGAAGCCGAGCTGCTTGAGGGCGTACCAGGTCGGGTCGTCGCTGTAGACGCCGACCTTGAGCACGCCGGTCATGGCGCCACGCCGGTCTGCGGTGTAGAGCTGCTGGGTCGTGACGCCCGTGAGGTCGGCGGTCAGGAAGTCGACCTTGTACCGCTTCGCGTTGGCGACGAGCACGTCACGCACCCGCGCCTGCGACGCGGTCACGATGTACGCGCCGAGCGGGACGGTCGCGCTCCCCGCGACGACGCGGTCGACGAACACGCCCTGGGCGAGCAGCGCGTTGGCCGCCTTGACCGCGTTGTTGGTCGTGTTGGCGAGCATGTACGTGGGCCCCGCGCCGACCACCGCGCCTGCGGCGTCGGTCGCCGTGCGCACGCGGACCATGGCGGCCGGGAACGGATCATCGACCGCATGGCGCGTGAATCCCCAGCTCTCGGGGAGCTGCCAGGCGCAGGCGTCGTACATCTCGTTGGCCCGGTCGGAGACGTCCTCGCCTGCCCAGAGCAGCGCGTTGGCCATGCCGCGCAGCGGCTGCTGGAGCGGCACGATGAACGTGCCGGCAGGGTAGACGGTGTCGCCGACGGCCTTGGCTGCGGCGCCCACGGGAGCCGGCACGGTGAAGGCGGCCGTCGCTGCGTACACCTTGATGCCGTTCCTGATGAGGTGGCGCACGGCGCGGCGCGCCTGCAGGGGATCGGCCTGGAGGTCGTCCGCCACCGGGATCACGTACGCGTGTGGGTAGTCCAGCGGCGAGGGGATGTCGTCGGTGGCCGGCTGCGAGATGCCCTTCTCCCCGCGGATGAAGCGGGCAAGCTGGGTCTTGAGCATGCCGACGCGGTTGCTCGCCGCGTACCTGGTCCCCTCCAGGATGCCGTAGTAGTGGGCGTCGACCCCGTCCTCACTCTTGAAGGAGGTCTCCATGGTGGAGCCCACGAGGCCGTAGTACATGGCGAACTGCGGCGTGTAGTACGGACTGTAGTCCTCGAAGCCCTCGCTCTTGCCGGTGTCGGGGTTGATCCAGTCGCGGTAGGGGATGTCGACCTCGACGATGGAGTTGTCCTCGATGGCCTTCTCCATGGCCAGCGCGGTCGGCAGCGCCCACTTGAGTGAGAGGTCCCACTCGTAGTTGGGGTTGTGGGGGTTGGTCGTCGGATCGATGATCATCGGGTTGTAGTACCCGTGCGTATCGAGGAACAGCGTCGGGTGCCACTTGACGATCTGCCGCGCCACGGCGCGCACCTCCGGCTGCGTCTGCGAGATCCAGTCGCGGTTGAGGTCGAAGCCGTTGGCGTTCTGGCGCAGGTCGGTGATGCGCCCGTCCGGGTTCTGGCAGGCGTTGATCATGACGACGCTGTTGTTGAGGATCCGTCTCGTCACGGCGTCGTTGTCGAACGCCAGCTTCCTGAGCAGCATGAGGCCGGCGTCGACGCCGGTGGTCTCGCCGCCGTGGATGCTGTTGTTGATGAACACGGGGACGCGCAGGTCGCCGCCCCTCTTCAGCATGGCGAGGGCGGCGCTCGGGTCCTCGGTCTGCAGCCGGATGAACTTGAGCCAGCGCTGCTTCGCGGCGGGCGAGGCCCACTTCTTCTGGATCGTCACCAGCCACAGCGGATGCCCGCCGGCCGAGGTGGCGAACTGCTTGACGCTGACCCGGGCGCTCTGCTTGTCGATCCGGGTCAGGATCGCGCCCAGCTCCGAGTAGTAGGTGTAGCTGGGGTACGGCTTGGTGGCGCGCTCGCCCGGGATCGCCTGGCGTGGCGCGTATTTGACGGCGCTCGCCAGCGGGCGGTCGACGCTCATCGCCTTGGACAGCGGCGTGGCTGACGCCGGGGCCGCGGCGATGAGGAGGACGCTCAGGACGAGCAGGACGACGACCAGTTTCTTCATGGCTCCCCTCCGGAGAAAAGATTGACCGGCCTTGCCTCCGGAGTCTCTCAGGGAGCCGCGGCGTCTACAATACTCCCCACGGTATAAAAAGTATGCAGCCCGCCCGCGCCAGCGGCGCAGGCTCCTGCTCAGTACTTGCCGACCAGCTTCCAGATCCAGCGGTGCGGGGCGTGCATGCTCATGCCGGGCTTGTTGTACATCACCGCGCAGTGGCCGGTGATGACCTTGAGCCCACGCTGCTCGGCCTCGGCGAGCGCCTCGGGCGTGTCGGTCATCTGGTGGATCCAGATCCGCTCGACGCCGGCGTCCGCCGCCTTGGCCACCCAGGCGGCCGTCTCCTCCTTGGGGAGCTCCAGGACGGCCGCCTCGACCGGACCGGGCAGCGCGTCGAAGCCGGCGTAGGCGGCGTCGCCCTCGACGGTGCCGCCGTCCGGGTCCATCGCGTACACGGTCTTGCCGCGTTCCTTGAGGGCGCCGTAGGTGATCTTGGGGTACGGCTTCTTGCTGGCCTGGTGGCCGACGACGGCGTAGCTGCCGGCCTCCCAGAAGCGTTCACACTCAGACGGCATGGTCTTCCCCCTCCTCGGGTTCGTTCTCGGCGTAGCACTGGCCCGGGGCGACGACCTCCGGGTGACGTCCGGCGGCGCGGAGCGCGGCGCGCACCTCGTAGCAGAGGTGGCACTCGTCGGCGTAGAGCGCGCGTGCCGGGGTGTGGCCGGCGGCCTGGGCGAGAGCCCACGGACCGCCGGCGAGGATGTCGCGGATGACGGGGCGGGCGCGCGGGTCGTAGGCGTCGAGCGCCGCGCGCAGGCCGTCGCGGCGCGGCGCGGCCAGGTGTTCGGCAGCCGCCGGCCCGTCGGCTCCGGCGAACACGTTGCCGGCGCTGACGCCTTGGCACACCTGCAGCTCGCCGTCCGGGCCGATGTGCGCGCGGCCGGGGTCGAGGAAGTCCTCGAAGGGGCAGGTGACGAGCGTCTCGGGCGCCCGCGAGGCCTTGGCGGGCGCGAGCGCGACGGCCGCGCGCCCCTTGTGCATGACCTCGCCG
>JBLMXT010000316.1:0-3848 GCA_050257915.1 Deltaproteobacteria bacterium | reverse complement strand
ATCGGCGTGCACCAGCAGGGCAAGACAGGCTGAAGCTCGAGGCCGGCCGGCGGGGAGGCGCCACGCCGCCATGCCGCCGGCCGGGCGCTCGGGACTGCGTCGTCCTCGTCAGCCCGCGGTGGGGGGGCGCCGGCCCCTGCCGCCGCGCTGCAGGCCGAGGGTCGCAAGCTGGTCCAGCACGGCGGCGACCTCGCGCTCCCCGAGCGCCGGGTCGCCGCCGTGCTCCGCGAGCTCTCCGAGCACGTGCGCGACGGCCGCCTCGTAGTCGCGCCTGAACCGCGTGTTGAGGTCCTGCCAGGGGACGCCGGCCATTGCGTCCACCGCGGCTGCGTCGGCACGGAGCACGCCACGGACGAGCAGGACGGCGAGGATCGGGTACCCGAGGTACCCCTGCCAGTACGAGGCGTTGTCGTTGCTCGTGACCACGCGGCCGTCGTCGGACCAGCCGACGTCGTAGGCCTTGTCGCCACGCGAGGAGGTGACGGTCGCGGAGCCGGGTCCGGCGAGCTGGACCCGGCCGTCGGCGACCGCGGTGAACGCCTCGAAGACCTTGGCCCTGGGCGGCAGCTTCCAGGACGCCATGCTCACCTCCACGGTCCACCGGCGGGGTCCGGCCGTCGCCACTCACTGTACCCGGCCGGCCGCCATCCGTTGCCCGCACCGGCGGCCCGGCCGGCAGGCGCCGCCGGGCCGTGAGGGCCTAGAATGGCGCGAGGACCAGACGGCCCGGCGCCCTGAGGCTCCGGGCGGCGAGCACGGCGGGAGGGTGTCATGAGCGACGAGACGAGACCACAGGACGGCGAGGAACGACGGCTTTCGCTCGCCACCCAGGCGGTGCGGGCCGGCGAGGACGCGGCGCGCGCCCATCGCGGCACGCAGGTGCCGATCGTGTACAGCGCCGCGTTCGGCTACGAGGACGTGGACACGTGGGTGGACGCCGCCCTCGGGCGGCGTGAGGGCCACATCTACACGCGCAACACCAACCCGACGGTGGCGGCGTTCGAGGAGAAGGTCCGGCTGCTCGAGGGCGCGGAGGCGGCGACCAGCTTCTCCACCGGCATGGCCGCCGTCAGCAACACGCTCTTCGCGCTGGTCGCCCCCGGCGAGCGCGTCGTCTCCGTCAAGGACACCTACGGCGGCACCAACCAGATGTTCGTCGACTTCCTGCCGCGCATCGGCGTCGAGGTGGAGTTGTGCGACACCAGCGACTTCGAGCAGATCGAGGCGGCCATCGCCAGGGGCTGCCGCCTCGTCTACCTCGAGACGCCGACAAACCCGACGCTCAAGGTCATGGACATCGCCCGCCTCTCGACGGCTGCCCACGAGGCGGGCGCGATCGTCGTCGCCGACAACACCTTCGCGACGCCGATCAACCAGAACCCGCTGGCGCTGGGCACGGACCTCGTGCTGCACAGCGCGACCAAGTTCCTCGGGGGGCACGCCGACGCGCTGGGCGGCGTGCTCTGCGGCCCCCCCGATCTCGTCAAGAAGGTCTACCACTACCGCGAGATCACCGGCGCCGCGCTCGACCCCATGGCCGCCTACCTGCTGGTGCGCAGCCTCAAGACGCTCGCGCTGCGCGTGCGCCAGCAGAACGAGAACGCCATGGCCGTCGCGCGCTGGCTCGCCGGGCGGCCGGAGGTCGAGACGGTCAACTACCCGGGCCTGGAGTCGCACCCGCACCACGACGTGGCGGCGCGACAGATGCGCGGCTACGGCGGAATGCTGAGCTTCTCGCTCCGCGGCGGCTTCGACGCGGTCACGCGCGTGCTGCCGCGCCTGCGCCTGGCGCACCCCGCCGCCAACCTCGGCGCGGTGGAGACGCTCGCCGGCGTGCCGGCGACGACCAGCCACGTCGAGTGCACCGCCGAGGAACGCGCGGCTCTGGGGATCCCGGAGGGACTCGTACGCTACTCGGTCGGCATCGAGGATGCGCAGGACCTGATCGCCGATCTCGAGCAGGCGTTCGTCGTCGCGTAGGCTTTCGCGCCGCGACGGGGAATGTGTGACCATCCGGTAAGCTGAGATGACGCGAGGGGGGACCGGCCGTGGCCGACAAGCAGCGTGAGAACGGTGAGACCGGCTCGCCCGAGCCGGGAGAGGTCACCGAGGTGACGCAGGCCTCGGCCCCTGCCGAGGCCGAACCCGCCGCGGCGGCTGTGGCTGAGGCGCAGAGTGCGGCGGGGGACGACGAGTCCACCGCGGTGATGGCGGACGCGAGCGAGGAGACGACCCAGGTCGGGACGGAAGGCGGCGGTGACGAAGCCACCGCGGTCCCTGCGCCCGCTCGTCGTCCCAGCCGCCTGCGCGGCTTCCTGGTCGGCTTCCTGGTCTTCCTCTCGTGCCTGGCCGTGGTGGTCACCGGGCTCACGCTCTGGACCCACTACACGGTCATGAACACCGACGGCTACATGAACCTCGTCGGCCCCATCGGCAAGGACCCGGAGGCCATCCAGAACCTCAGCGAGTACGTCGGCGGCGAGGTGATCGCCGCGACCGACCTGCAGCAGCGGATCACCGACGCCCTTCCGTCGCGGGTGCAGCTCCTCGCGGGGCCGATCACGAGCTACGTCGAGGACTTCATCACCAAGGGGGCCAACAAGGTCCTCAGCTCCCCCAAGGCCTACGAGCTCTGGCTTGAGATCAACCGCAGGGGCCACGAGAAGATCGTCGCCCTGTTGCGCGGCGAGACCACCACCGCCTACGTGTCCGGTAGCGACGTCAAGCTCAACCTGCTGCCGCTGATCAGCCAGGTGCTCGTGTGGGTGGACGAGCGGCTGCCGGGCGGGCTCTCGGACAGGTTCAGCCCGCCCGTCATCGAGCCCGGCACCGACCCCGAGGCCGGCATCCAGGAGGTAGCCAACTGGTCGGGCAAGCCGCTGCCCTCGGACTTCGGCCAGATCACCCTGCTCCAGTCCGACGCGCTCGGGCCGGCGCAGACGGCCGTCAAGTGGTTCGACCGCCTCACCTGGATCCTGCCGCTGGTGACCGCCGCGCTCATCGCGCTGACCATCTGGCTGTCGCGCCGCCGGGCGCGCACGGCCATCGCCATCGGCATCGGCGCCGCCATCGCCATCTTCATCACGCGCGTGATCGTCAAGCGCGCGTCTCTCTACCTGACCGATCAGCTGGAGGAAGGCAGCGGCGTCCACATCGTCAAGGACGTGGTCAGCGCATCGCTCGGACCGTTCACCACGATGACCATCTGGATCTGCGTGATCGGCGTCGTGGCCGCCCTGCTCGTGTGGCTGCTGGGCCGCCGGGACGTGCGCGCCGGCGTGGTCGCGGCGGGCAAGCGCGCGACGGGGCAGGCGGCCGAGATCACGATCCCGGACTCGCCCGTCACGTCATGGGTGATCAACCACGTGGTGGGAGTGCGCTGGGGCGTCCTGGTCGTCGGGCTCATCGTCCTCGCGCTGGTGGCGTCCTCCTGGCTCGGCATCATCCTGAGCATCGTGGTCGTCCTGCTGCTGGAGGGCTTCCTCAGTTTCATGACCGGACAGTGGCCGTTCAACGAGCGGCAAAGCGACGAGTCCACGGCCATCTGAGAGAGCCCGCTCCTGCGCGAGATAGAGTGTCGTCATGACCGGGCACGACGACACGCGCGGGGAAGGGACCGCGGGAGGGGCGGGCTGGGCGGAGGCCGGTCCCGGCTCAGAGCCGGCGGCGGTCGACCTGGCGCTCGAGCCGCCGGCCGACCTCGAGGACGACTCCATCCCGAGAGGGGCGGCGGACTTCGTCCGCGACCTGTTCTCGCGCGAGCTGCTGCGCTACCTCGGCCCGGGGTTCATCGTCACCATCGGCTTCATCGACCCGGGCAACTGGGCGACCAACATCGCCGGCGGCTC
>JBLMXT010000315.1:0-6889 GCA_050257915.1 Deltaproteobacteria bacterium | reverse complement strand
CACGATGTGCGCGGCGAGGACCGTGTAGGGACCGACCTCGCCGCGCGCCCACCACCAGTGGTCGATGAGGTGCCCGAGGTCGGTGTTCGTCCAGTTGTGGTCGTGGTAGCCCCTGCCGGTGGCCTCGTGGACCTCGTCGCCGATCTTGTACGTGGCCGTCACCTTGCCGAACGGCACGAAGGGCGTCCAGCCGAAGAAGTGCTCGTCCTTGGGCCCGAAGAGCAGGAGGCCGCTCTCCGGGCGCCACGACTCCGTGAGCCCCTCGAGCCGGATGTCGGCCGAGAGCTCCTCGGCGTGCCCCGTGACCCTGTACTCGTGCAGGTCGCCGATGAAGCGGCAGTCGCCCATGCGGACGTCGCAGCCGTCCTTGGACGCGCTGAACTCCTCGATCTTGGGATACCAGGACCGCACCATGCGCGTACCGTCGGGCAGGGTGAGGTCGATCTCGAGCTGCGGCCCGAGAGGTTGGTGCGGCCGGGTGCCGTCTTTCGTCGCGAAGATCATGCACAGCCCGGTGCCGTCGTCCAGGTCCGCATCGATGTACCACCATTCCAGGTTGGGCGCTTTGGTGTCGATGCGGATGCCGTCCTCCCAGGGTTTGATGAGGCGCCTCTCGAGATCGAGGCGCGCGTAGTCCTCAGGCTTGTCGGCCTGGCGCGCCGGTTGGCTGGTCATTGGGACCTCCTCCTTCTCGTGCTCCCTTGCCCTCACTCCCGCATGAGCATCGCCACGGCCTCGCGCTCGAGGTTCAGATAGGGCTCCCCGCTCACGTTGACCCTCACCTGCTTGATGGTGCCGCCGGTGAACCGGTACGGGGCCTCGCCGGGATAGTCGTCGGTGACCGGGGCGCCGCTGTCGCGCCCGACGCACAGCCCTTCGCCACCCAGTGAGAACTGCCCGGGCTGCGTCTTGATCCGCCCTTCGCCCACCTTCCTGTCGCCGTAGTAGAGGGACAGCATGCCCGTGGCGACGCCCGGCGGGTCCTCGCCGTCCTTCTCGAAGGTGGCGGCCAGGATCAGGTCCTCGCCGGTCGGGACGTCTTCCCTCGCGTCGATCTTCTGCTCCATCACGCCGACGAAGCTGGAGACGTAGTGCAGCCTGGCGTCCTTCACGTAGAGGGCGTGCCCCCCGAAGCGCGCGCCGTGGGCGAACAGCACGCCCTCGGCGCCTGGTGCCGGGATGTCGACCAGCGCGCCGAGCGAGTAGGAGCGGTTGCGGATGTTGACGGACTGGCTCTCGGGGACGTCCGCGATGCCCGGGTAGTAGATGTACTTGTCGCGCGGCGCGGCGAGCTGCGGCCGCTCCGCGAGTCCGATCTCAAGCACCAGGCGGTCGTCGAGCGGGAACGCCGCGTTCCTGCCGGCCTCCGCGAACCAGAGGTTCACGAGCTCCCGCACCTTGTCGGGCATCTCCGCGGCCAGGTCGTGCAGCTCCGCACGGTCGACGTCGGTGTGGTAGAGCTCCCAGTCGTCGTCGTTGAAATCGCTCCACCCGCTGAGCGGCGGATGGGTCGTGACGGCCTTCCATCCGTCGTGCCAGATCGCGCGCTGGCCGAGCATCGAGTAGAACTGCGTCTGGCGCGTCCCCTCAGCAGAAGCGTCGTCGAAGCTGTACCGCATGCTGATGCCGTCGAAGTCGCTCTGTACGTTCCCTTTGATGGTTTCGGGAGCCTCTGCACCGAGGCAGTCGAGGATCGTCGGGACGATGTCGATCGCGTGGTGGTACTGCTCTCTGATCTCGCCCCTGGCCTTCATCCCTGCCGGCCACGAGATGACGCATGGGTCCGAGGTGCCGCCGTTGAAGTTGTAGCGCTTCCACATCTTGAACGGCGTGTTGAAGGCCATCGCCCAGCCGGTCGGGTAGTGGTTGTAGGTCTTGACGCCGCCGAGTTCGTCGAGCAGCGCGAGGTTGGTCTGGAGATCGTCGGGCATGCCGTTCACGAAGAGGTTCTCGTTCACCGAGCCGACGGGACCGCCTTCGCCGCTGGCTCCGTTGTCGGAGACGAGGATGACCAGGGTGTTCTCGCGCAGCTCGGCCTCGTCCAGGTAATCGAGCAGTCTCCCGATGTGGTGGTCGGTGTGGGCGAGGAAGCCGGCGTAGACCTCGGCCATCCGCGCGAAGAGCCGCCTCTCCTCATCAGACAACGAGTCCCACGGCTTCGTGAGGTCCAGTCCCGGGAAAGGCTGCCCCTTGGGTCCCTTGCGCGTCGCCGATGTGCCGATCGGATTCACCGGCGGCAGCTCGGTATCGGGCGGGACGAGCCCCATCTCCTTCTGCCGGGCGAGTGTCTCGACCCGCATCGCCTCGTACCCTGCGTCGAAGCGCCCCTTGAACTTGTCGATCCACTCCCTGGGCGCATGGTGCGGTGCGTGACACGCCCCCGGTGCGTAGTAGAGGAAGAACGGCTTGTCGGGAGCGATCGCGTGGGCGTCCTTGATGAACTCGAGCGCCTTGTCGGTGATGTCCTCGGTAAGGTGGTAGCCCTCCTCCGGCGACTTCGGCTGGTCCACCGGATGGTTGTCGTAGACGAGCTCCGGATACCACTGGTTGGTCTCCGCCCCCAGGAACCCGTACCAGCGTTCGAAGCCGCGCCCGCTCGGCCAGTTGCGGCGCGGCGCCGCCAGGTTCATCTCGTCCGTCGGGCAGAGGTGCCACTTGCCGACCATGTAGGTGTTCCAGCCCAGCTCGCCGAGGATCTCGGAGAGCATGCCGTTCTCGGGCGGGACGGTGCCGCTCCCGTTCGGGAACCCGATCGCGCCCTCGGTGATGCAGGCCATGCTGTTGCGGGTGTGGTTGCGGCCGGTCAGCAGGCACGAGCGGGTCGGTGAGCAGAGGGCGGTCGTGTGCCACTGCGTGTAGCGCACGCCCTCGGCGGCGAGGCGGTCGATGTTGGGCGTCTCGATCGGCCCCCCGTAGCAGCTCATCGCCGAGAAGCCGACGTCGTCGAGCACGATGTAGACGACGTTGGGGGCGCCGTCCGGTGCCTTGGGCGGCTCGAACGGCGCCCAGTCCGGCGTCGAGTCGCGGATGTCGACGTTGATGACCCCCTTGAATGGCTCCCGCATCCTCCTCACCCCTTCAGTCCCGGATGGCTCCTGTCGCTCGCGTCGTCGCGTGTCAGAACACCGTCGCGAAGTCCTCCTCCATGCTGACCACCGTCCAGCCGCCGGCAGGGGCTGCGGCCAGCGCCTGCTCCGCCCCCTGGTCGTAGGCGAACTCGCGCGCTGCGTCGTCGTGGCGGACGAGCAGCGCGAAGCGCGCGGCCTGCAGCATCGGGACGTCCCCGTCGGCGTTGCCGCCGGCGAGCAGCGGCTTGCGCCCGGTGCGTGTCCAGAGGTGGATGAGCTTCCCCGGCCCGTCGTCGATGGGCTGCTCGACCTCCGCCGTGCGGTAGAGGTCGCCGTCGCGGTACTCCAGAGCCGCCGCCGAGCCGATCACGCGGTCACGAGGCAGGCCGTAGACCCGCTCACTCACCGCACGGACGAAGTCGCGCCCGCCCGCCGAGCAGATGTAGACCCGAAAGGCATTCGCTTCCAGTAACTCGATCAGCTCGCGCATCGGCCGGTAGGCGGTGTCGGCGTACGGGACGCCGAGGGTCGGGTGCGTGGCTGAGGCGAAGAAGTCCCGCGCGGCCGCGTCGAATGCCTCCGTGGTGATGCCCTCGTAGGCCTCTGCGACACCCTTGACCAGCTCCCGCGCGTGCGCGTAGACGTCCGAGAACCATTCGGCGTCGCCCTCGACGAGCGCTTTGTAGGGCTGCTCGGTGGCTCGCCGCGGATCCTCTCTGACCATGTCCTTCCAGCGACGTGAGACGAAATCGGCCTGGACGTACATGGGCTTCTCACACCAGAGGGTGCCGTCGTTGTCGAAGGCCGCGATGCGCTCCGCGGCGGGGACGAACGACGTCCCCGCCGTCGTCACCGAGCGGACGAACTCGAGGATGGCCGTCCTTGCAGGTCCGTCGTTCCAGCTGGGGAGCGCTGCGTCATCGTTCACGGCGTCCTCCTGTCGCGAAAGTACACAATCGACTACATTATCCGGCACAGTGGTACGATTCCAGCGTTGGCCGGAGTCCCGGTCCCTGCCGACGGAAGGAGCCGGTGCAGACGATGGAGCCTGGGGAAGACGCAGCCCGACGCAGGCGGCCACGGCGGTCGCGCGAGGATGTCAGCCAGGCCTTGATCGACGCGGCGGCGGCGCTCTTCGCCGAGCGCCCGTCCGGACGTGTCACGGTACGCGACATCGCCGCCAGGGCCGACGTGAACCCGACCTACGTGCACCGCTACTTCGGCTCGAAGCACAACCTGATGCGCGCCGCCATGGAACGGGCGCAGCGCCATGTGGCGGTCACCGTGCAGGAGATGCCCGACGTGATCGAAGGGGCGGCGGCCGTCGTCCACGCCACGCTCCAGGAGCGCGAGTTCATTGCCGCTCTCGCGCGCGCGACGCTGGACGGCGTCTTCGATGGGGTCCCGGCCACGAGTCCCGCTTTGGCCGGGCTGTTGGAGCGGTTTCGCTCGGAGCTCGAGAGCGGGGCGGTCGGCGGGCGTCACGACCCCCGCGTCATCGTGGCTTGTCTCACCTCGGCCACCATGGGCTATGCGCTGTTCGGCCGGTACATCCGGCACGGTGTCGGCCTGGACGCCGAGTCGGACGACCGCGTCGAGGCCGCGTTGGTCGAGGTCCTGCGCGATGTCGCGCGGCTGGCCTTTCATGAGTGACGGGCCCCCGTCCGCCAGCGAGGGGTGACCGGATGACGGGCGACGCGACGCGGCGGGGGCAGGGGCGCAGCTGGCCGATCCTTTCCTGGGCGCCCGGGTACCAGCGCAGCTGGCTGCGCTTCGACCTCATCGCCGGGCTCACGGTGTGCGCCATTCTCGTCCCCGAGGGCATGGCCTACGCTCAGCTGGCGGGAGTGCCGCCCGAGTACGCTTTCTACGCGGCGCCGATCGGGCTGCTCGCCTACGCGCTGCTCGGCAGCTCGCGCCAGCTGGTCGTGGCGGTCTCCTCGGCCGTCGCGATCATGTCGGCGGCCACCATCTCGGAGATCGCCGCCGCCGGGAGCGCCGAGTACATCGCCCTGACTGCGGCGCTCGCGATCCTGGCCGGCCTGGTCTCGATCACGGCCGGGGTCCTCAAGCTCGGCCGCGTCGCGCAGTTCTTCTCCGAGTCCGTGCTGCTCGGGTTCGTGTTCGGGCTGGCGCTGCTGATCACCGTCAAGCAGATCCCCAAGATCCTCGGCGTGGAGGCCCACGGCGACACCGCGCTGGCCGTGGTACGGGACCTGCTTCCCCACCTGCGCGAGACGGATCCGCTGACCCTGGCGGTGGGCGCCGCCGGCATCGTGGGGATGATCGTCCTGGAGCGGCTCCTGCCTCGCGTGCCGGCCGCGCTGGTCGTGCTGCTCGGGTCGATCGTGGTCTCGGCCGTCTTCGGCCTCGAGGCTCAGGGCGTCGCCGTCGTGGGCGAGCTCCCCGCCGGCCTCCAGGGTCCCTCGCTGCCCGGCGTCGGGCTGGAGGCCGTGCCGGAGCTCCTGGTCGGGGCTCTGGCCATCGCCTTGGTCGCCTTCGCGGAGGCGATCGGACCGGCCGAGGAGTTCGCGCGCGAGCACGGCCGCAAGATCGACCCGAACCGCGAGCTGATCGCCCTCGGGGCCGCGAACACGGGCGCCGGCCTCTTCTCGGGCTTCCCCATCGGCTCGTCGCTCTCGAAGTCGGCAGCCAACGACCGCGCCGGCGCCAAGACACCCGCCTCCCTGGTCACGGCGGCTGCGGCGACTGCCCTGGTGGCGCTGTTCCTGACGCCGCTGTTCGAGCCGCTGCCGGAGGCGACGCTCGGGGCCATCGTCGTCGTCGCGGTGGCCGGGATGATGAAGGTCGGCAAGATGCGACGGCTGTGGCGACTGCGACGGCTGGACTTCTGGCTGGCGTCGATCGCTCTGGTGGGCGTGCTCGTCATGCCGACCCTGGCGGCGCTGGGGATCGCCGTCACCATCTCGTTGGGCATGCTGGTCTGGCGCGCCAGTCAGGCGCGCCTGACCTTCCTGGGCCGGGCGCGTGGCGGCCTCGAGCAAGTGGACCTGAGCTCGGCGCCGGACGCGGCGATTCCCGGACTGCTCATCGCGCGCCCCGACGAGATGCTCTTCTTCGCCAACGTGGCGTCGGTGCGCGACGGGATCGTCGAGGCCGTCGCGGACGCCGACCCGCCCCCGTCGGTCGTCCTGCTCGACCTGAGCCTCACGCCGGAGGTCGACGTCCCCGTGGTCGAGGCCTTGGAGCATCTGCACGAGCGCCTGGCCGGCGAGGGGATCGAGCTCTGGCTGAGTAACCTGCGGCCCGCGGCGCGGGACCTCCTGGACCGCGCCGGCGCACTCGCCGCCATCGGACCGGAGCGGGTCCACGCCCGCGCGATCGACGGGATCCTCGCGTTCGCCCTGCGTGCGCCCGGGGCCGCGGAGCGCGTCGCCGTGCTCACCGACCTGCTCGCCTTCCTCCGTGAGCGGGCGGCGCGCCCTGACGTGGGCCCGGAAGGCGCCGAGCTGCTGAGCGCCCTGGAGGAGCGGCTCTCGCGCGAGGTGGCGGCTGCGGGTGGGGCAGGGACGCCCGCAGCGAGCCCTGGTGACCTCCCGCGGCGGTGAGAGTGAGACGACGCCGGTAGCGAACCACCGTCGCTGGACCGGCGACGAGCTCGTACCCCGCGTCAGTGGGGCCGTACGCCGGCAACGGCAGCGCCTGTTCATGGCCCGACACGCTCGCTAGTCTTGGTAGGCACGGCCGCGACCACCGGGGACGGTCATGCGGGCTGGTGACGCAGCAGCTGGGGCAGGGCCTTCGCGGCGACTTCGCAGGCCGTCGCGGGGGCGCAGCGTGCGTGAGCGGGCCGGCGGGTT
>JBLMXT010000314.1:0-2732 GCA_050257915.1 Deltaproteobacteria bacterium | reverse complement strand
GGCGGCGGCCTCCTCGATGGCCGGCATCATGGCTTCTTCGCTGATGACGCCGTTCTTGAGCGCGCTCGCGAGGACGCCGATGCCGAGCCGCTTGGTCAGCACGAGCCTGTCGCCCGGCTGGGCCCCGCCGTTGTAGACGATCTCGTCAGTCCTGGCGACGCCGGTGACGGCCAGGCCGTACTTGGGCTCCTTGTCGTCGATGGAGTGGCCGCCGGCGAGCTCGGCGCCGGCCTCCTCGACCTTCTCCAGGCCGCCGCGCAGGACCTCGCCCAGGAGGCCGAAGTCCAGGTCCGACGGCCAGGCCACCAGGTTCATCGCCGTCAGTGGACGCGCGCCCATCGCGTAGACGTCGCTCAGGGCGTTGGCCGCCGCCAGGCGGCCGAACCACAGCGGCGTGTCGACGATGGGCGTGAAGAAGTCGACCGTCTGCACCAGGCAGAGGTCGTCGGCGACCGGCACCACGGCGGCGTCGTCGTGCGTCTCGAGGAGACGGGCGAACTCACCGGTGGCGGCGGGCATGGTGTCGAGGACGGCCTGCAGGTCGCACGGACCCAGCTTGGCCGCTCAACCGCTCTTGGCCGCGAACTGTGTGAGGCGGATCTTCTCGGTCATAGGGCAAGCTTACCCCAGCCGCCCCGGGCCGCCGCGGTGGAGAGAGCAAGGGCGCCGCACGCGCTCAGTCGTCGCGGGCGGTGTGCAGCGCGACGATCTCGCGCACGTCGTTGTAGGCGCGGAGGCTGTCGATGCGGCCGCCGTGCACGGTCCAGATGTGCGCGAACGGCACCTGGACGGCGGCGGCCGCGCCCTTCGGCGTCACGTGGAACATGCCGGTGACGATCACCGTGTCGCCGTCGCAGTAGAAGTCCCGCGGCTCGAGGGCGAAGGCGTCGTTGAGCTCGGGGATGGGCGCGAAGATCCTGCGCAGCACCTCGTCGCGCCCGCAGAAGTCGCCCGAGGCCGGCCCGTACGTCCACTCGGGCTCGTGCCACTCGATGTCCTCCGCGAACATGGCCAGCGTGGTCTGGATGTCGCCGCGGATGAAGCTGTCGTAGCCGGTACGGACGATGTCGATGTTGCTGGCCATGCGACCCTCTTCAGTGCGGATGCGTGTCCCCGTCGGGCTGCCACACTGAGGGTTCCCCGGAGGTGGACGGTCACACCGTCCGAAGGCGCCGGCGCCGGGCCGTCAGCGGACGATGAGGCGCGCCGAGCCCGCGACCCTCTGGCGGTTGCCCGCCTGGTCGGTCGCGTACACGACGATGCGATAGCTGCCGCGAGCCAGCGTGCAGCGCCACGACGCGGAGCGAAGGGCGTTGGTGCCGCGCCAGCCGGGCCGCAGGGTCTTGCGCGGCGCCCCGGCGGTCGTCTTGATGACGAGGCGGACGTTCGCCCGCGGAGTGAGGTCGGCGACGCGGAAACGCAGCTTGACGCGCGCGCCCCGGCGGACGAGTACCGCGCGCGCCCGCGTCGTCGGCCGCCCGGCGTCTATCATCACCGTGCAGGTGCGCGCTTCCTCGACGTTGCCCGCGAGGTCGATGGAGCGATAGCGCACGGTATGCACGCCTTGGCCAGCCACCCTGAGCGCCGCCGGCTCTCCGGACAGCGACGTCCACCCGGCCCCGTCGACCTCCGCCTGCGTCGAGCCGACGCCACTGCCTCCGTCGTCGACGGCCGAGAACGTGAGCGTCACGGCGGAGCGGTGCCAGGCGGAGTCGCTGCCGTGCACCGTCGTCATCGGGGCCGTGAGGTCACCGGTATCGGGGCTGGGACTCACCGACGGGCTCGGCGACGGGCTGGCGGACGGGCTGGCGCTGGGTGATGGGCTGGCGGACGGGCTGGCGCTGGGTGATGGGCTGGGAGAAGGGCTCGGTGACGGACTGGCGCTCGGCGTCAGCGAAAGTGACGTCGCGCCGTAGACTCCCCACGGGTAGCCGGCCGAGAGACCGCGGAACTCCTGCCAGCGCACGGTCGCGTACCAGGTGTCCCAGCAGGCGTATTCAGGGAACCCGCTGGTCTCGCGATAGCCGATGCCCACCACCGCGTGATCGGTGACCCCGTCCCCCGAGCTGTCTACGACCAGCACCAGCGGGCGGCCGGCGTCGATCTCCTGCTGCAGCGCGGCGAACGTCAGCGAGGAGCCGTAGTAGAGGTTGCGGTACCCCGCGGAGACGCCGGTGAGGCGTGACTGGACGTAGGCGACGAACGCCGGCCCCGCCATGTTGGTGTAGCTCCAGCCGTAGGCCAGCCCCTCAGCGCTCCGCGAGGTGTGCATGAAGTCGGCGACGCTGTCCTCGGCGTGCTCGTCGCCCGCCGGCGGCGCACTCCTGTCCGCGAGGATCGAGCCGTCGGTCTCTTTGGGCAGCGAGTAGTCCTCGTAGTGGCGCGGATCGCTCGCGCTCCCGTGCGAGGCGATCATCTGGCTGACCGCCGGGTTGGCGCTCTGGCTCGAGGCGTCGCCGACGACGAGGTCCGGGAAGCCGTGGCCGTCGTAGTACCCGACGATCATGCCGACCGACGTCGGCCCGCAGCCGTCTCTCCACAGGTAGGCGGGAGCGCCGCTGACGACCGTCTCGCCGCCGGCGGCGACGGCGCGGCGCGCGCCGGTGGGCGCCTTGACGATCGCAGGCGGGACCGGACCGGTGGTGGTGAGCGCAGGACGGGCGGCGGGATCGGCCGCCGGGGCAGCCGCGGCGCACACGCCCGCCACGAGCGCCGCGGCGGCCAGCAGGACC
>JBLMXT010000313.1:0-9433 GCA_050257915.1 Deltaproteobacteria bacterium | reverse complement strand
CGGCGGGAGCCGGCGCGTAGACGAGGGGGATGTCGAGCTCCGCGCAGGCGTGCACCTTGTCGAGCGCCTCGCCCGAGTGGATGAGCGGCGGATTGGGCATCGCGTAGCAGCAGAAGCTGCGCGCCTCGCCGCACAGGGCGGCCATCTCCTTCATGCGGCGCAGGGAGACCGCGTCGTGTGCCGTCGTCAGCAACGGCTTGCGCGTGCCCGCGAGCATGGCGGCGAACTGGGCGAGGTCGCCGACCCGCGCCGGTACGTCGCTCGGCAGGCCCATGCTCATGACGAAGTCGAGGTTGGGCAGCTTCTCGGCCAGGGCGGCCATGCCCTCGACGTCGGCGGTGGTGCTCGGGCGGCGCTGGCCGCTGTCCGGGTCGGTGACGTAGACGCAGTCCGACCCGGTCCCGAAGTAGCTGCGTCCGTCCTCCAGCTCGAGGCCACCGAGCTCGCCGCGGCGCGCGTGGCCCTCGCCGCCCGACGCGCCGCGCTGCCGGAGCTTGAAGTGCCGCGGCGCGCCCTGCAGAGCGGCGTCCACAAGGGCGGCGGGGAGACGGGCGCGCGTACCGTCGACGCGCGCGCCAGCCTTCGCGAGCCGCTCGCGGGCGCCGGCGTGACGCACTTCCACGCCGGTCTCCTCGAGCAGCGCGAGCGTCGCCTCGTGCACGCGCCAGCAGGCCGCGTCGTCCCACACGGTGAGGCGGGCGACGGGCATCAGGCTCCCGCCAGCTCCTCGTCGGCCCTCGCCACGATCGCGCGCAGCTCCTTCAGGACGTCCTCGGGGAGCGGCTCGGGCCGGTAGTTCGCCAGGATGTCGTCGGCGATCTCCGTCGCCTTCTCCAGGGCGCCCTTCTTGCCCTCGCGCAGCCAGGTGTCGTAGGGCGTGCGGTCCCAGACGTTGGGGCGCCAGATCTCCTTCATGTGCCGCCGCGTGTGCTTCTCGGCAAGGTAGGTGCCGTTCGGCCCGACCTTCTTGATCACGTCCAGCGCCAGCGTCTCGTCGTCCACCACGATGCCGTCGGCGACCTTCTGGACGATGCCGTAGACCTCGGTCTCCATCACCATGTGTGGGTAACTGAGGATCTTGGAGCCGTTGAGCAGCCCGGCGCCGTTCATCATGTCGGCGCTGGTCATCACGCTGGCGAAGGTGCTGAGGGTGTCGTCGATGGCGGCTTGCCAGTCGGGCTCCTTGGCGCCGGTGGCCATGGTGCCCATCGCCATCGGCACGCCGTAGAAGTGGGCGAGCTGCGTGGAGGCGCCGGCGAGGAGGTAGTCCTCAGGCGAGCCGCCGGTGTACCCGCCGGTCTTGAGGTCGATGACGCTCGGGGCGCCGGCGAAGAACGCCGGCACGCCCGGATAGGCCAGCTCGAGGAGCACGACGCCGCTGAGCGCCTCGGCGTTCTGGACAACGAGGTTGCCGGCCAGCGTCGCCGGGCCGGTGCCGGCCGCGAGCGGCATGGGCATGAAGCCGCTGGCCAGCCCGTGCTCGGCGGCCACGAGGTTGGCCTCCAGGTTGGGGCCGTCGTGCGCCAGCGGGTCGACGGCACACTGCATGAAGCTGAGGATGGGCCGCTCGCGCAGCTTGTCCGTGCCGCCGGCGATGGCGGCCGCCATCTCGACCAGGTAGCGGGCAGGCCGCTCGCCGACGGTGGTCACCGTCTGGAAGTGCTTGCTGGTGTTGGTGAACACGGCCTCGGCGTCGTGCAGCGCTTTGGTCGCCGGCGGCACGTCCTGACTGGTGACGACGGGGCCCCAGTAGTAGCTGATGCTCGGCAGCGCGTCGACGAAGCGGGCGCTGGTCGCCGCGTCCGCCTTGGTACTCGGCCGCTTCTCGCCCGTGTGGTGGTCCTGGACGAACACGCCGGAGCCGTCGTTGCTCAGGTAGCAGTGCTTGCCGTCGATGAGCATGTCGCAGGCGTGGTCACGGCCGGCGAGCACGTAGCTGTCCGGCACCTGGGAGACGGCCTCCATCACGACCGCGCGAGGGAGCTTGGCGACCTGCGTCGCGCGGTCCACCTCACACCCGTTCCGCTCGAGCACGTCGAGGGCTCGCTCGCTCGGAAAGCGGATGCCGACCGTCTCGAGCACGTCGAGGGTGGCCTCGTGGATGCGCTCGAGCTCGCTGGGGTTCAGCACGTCCCACCAGAGACGGGGGGCGATGGGGTTGATCCGGGTGGTCATTGCGGCAACCTCGCAGGGGTCCGTCGACGACAGGTCAAGTGGAGTCGGACAACGGGCGGGCAGTCGCGGTATTGCTCAGAAGGAGCCCGTCCGCGGAGGCGGAGGAGCTTAGAGACCGCAGGCGCGGTTGATCGTGCTGATGCTGATGCTGGAGGCGTCGGGCACGGGCCGGAGTCTATCACCGCCCTCGCGCGCGGGAAAGCGCGGCGGAGTGCGGCGCGTGCAGCGGTTTTTCGCCCGCGTCAGGTCCCCGGACGGTGCGCCTCGACGTCCGCGAGGATCCGCTCGAGGCCTGACGTCATCTCGTCCGGCAACGCGAAGGCGCGCGGCTCGGAGCGCAGCTCCGCGACCCGCGCCTTGAGGCGGTCCAGCAGCGTGTGCGCGCCTTCTGCCTCCCACGCGTCGTGTCGGGTCGTGTCGAACAGGTCGCTCTGCCAGATCTGGCGGAAGTGCTTGCGCGTGTAGGGCCGTGCCAGGTGATTGCCGCCCGGCCCCACCGCATCGATCTCACCGAGCGCCAGCGCCTCGGCATCCACCGGGAGCGGCGCCATGAACGCCTTGGCCCAGCCGAGCAGGTGGTCACCGAGGACGATCGACTCGTAGCTGCTCTGCAGGCCGCACTCGAGGTACCCCACGTCGTGGAGCAGCGTGGCGCGCGAGAGCTCGCCGAGGATGGCGGTGAGCGCCGCCTCGGCGCTCCACTGCTCGTCGAGCAGCTTGCTGTCCGTGTGCGCCGCGTACGCGAAGCTCGGCAGGTCGTACCAGCGCGCGAGGTCCGTCTGCGCCTGATGGCCGCGAAAGACGTCCGCCGACGAGTAGACCTCGTTCATCGTCCGCATGTTCATCGCGCCCACACCGACGCCCCAGACGAACGGCGCGCCGGGCCTGACCGCCTGGCTGAGGACCAGACCGGCGAGCACCTCGGCGTTGGCGACGACGATGACGGCGCTGATGCTGGCCGGCGCCGTGGTGCCGGCGTTGGGCGCCGGCGCCCAGATCATGGGGATGCCGAGCTCGGCGCAGGCGATCACCTTGCTGGCGCCGTCCTCGTCGAACAGGAGCGGAGGCACCGGCATGGCGTAGATGCCGAAACTGTCGCGCTCGCCGGCCAGCGCCGCCATCTCCTGCATCTTCGGCAGGATGTGGCCGTCGCGCGGCGCGACGATGATCGGCTTGCGCGTGCCGCGAAGCATGGCCTCCACCTGCACCAGGTCGTCGATGGCCTGCGGCGCGTCCTCGGGCAACCCCATGCTCATCACGAAGTCGATGTGGGGCAGCTTCTCGCAGAGAGCCGCCATGCCTTCGACGTCCGCGCGGCGCACCCGGCGGCGCTCGCGGGTATCCGGGTCGCAGACGTACAACACGTCCGACCCGGTGCCGCAGTACGTGTGAGCGGCGTCGAGAACGAGCGGCCCGGTGTCACCGCCGCGTGGCTTGATAGTCCAGTCCCGCGGCGCGCTCTTGAGCGCCGCCTCGACGAGTTCGGCGGGGAAGCGCACGCGAGTGCCGTCAACCTGCGCGCCGGCGCCAGCGAAGAACTCGACGGCCGGCTCGTAGTGCACGTCGATCCCCGTCTCGGCCAGCACCTCGAGCGTCGCCTCATGCACGCGCCGGCAGGCGTCGTCGTCCCAGATGGTCAAGCGGGCAGCGTCCACGGCGTTTCTCCTTCGCTCGGCGCCGGGAAGCTGCGGCCTGCCCGGCACGTGATGGTCGTCGGCTCCAGTTCGCTCCGCGGGACGGGTCGTTGTTTGACGACGCGTGACATGAACCTCGTCGGTATGAGCCGCGGCCCGCGCCTGGGTGCGGACGTCGGTCGCGCAGGCGCTCTGGACACGCGTCCCGTCGCCGGACATGCTACCGCTCATGGACGTCGGAGGGGTACGCGACGACGAGCTCTGCATGCAGTGCGGCACGTGTGCCGCCGTCTGCCCGACCCACGCGATCACCCTGGACTGGGACGTCGCGACCGGATGCCGCGTCGTCATCGACCGCGAGCGGTGCACCGACTGCGGCATCTGTCTTGAGGCGTGTCCCGGGCCCGGACTCGACTTCCGCCTTGGGGCCTGGTGGAGGGAGCGAAACGCGGGCGCGGCCAGCCGCGACTTCCTGGGTCCCTGGCGCAGGCTCTGGTTCGGCTGGGCCGCCGACCCGGAGGTCCGCCACGCCGGTGCGTCCGGGGGCGTGGCCACAGCGCTCCTCACCGGCTTCCTCGAAGAGGGCCTCGCGGACGCCGTCCTGGCGGTCGGCATGAGCGACGAGGACCCGCTCCGGGCCTCCGGTGTGGTCTGCCGCTCACCCGCGGAGGTCGCCGCCTGCCGCGGGTCCAAGTACAACGTCGTGGCCGTCAACGCGCTGCTCCGCACCGTCCTCGACGAGCCCGGGCGCTACGTCCTCGTCGGCCTGCCGTGCCACATCCAGGGATTGAGGCTCGCCCAGCGCCGCTCCCGCCGACTGCGCGAGCGTGTGGTCCTGACCCTCGGCATCTTCTGCGGCCTCACCGGCGAGCCGCGCGCGACGGAGGTGGCCGCCGTGCAGGCCGGCCTAGATCCTGCGGACCTCGCCTCGGTCTCGTACCGCGGGCCCGGCTGGCCCGGCGGCATGCGCCTCACGACGCGTGACGGACGCGTCCGGTGGCGCGACTACCCAGACTACTACGACTGGTGCGTCGCGGCCCACACGCCGCCCCGCTGCCGCATCTGTCCCGACGGGCTGGCCGAGCTCGCGGACATATCGGTCGGTGATGCCTGGCTCGGGCGGTTCGAGGGCTCCGACGGCGTGAGTGACCTCATCGTGCGTACGCCGGCCGGTGAGCAAGCGGCGGCGGCAGTCGCCGGCCGGCTGCGGCTCCAGGACGCGACCCCGGAGGAGATGGTCGCATCCCAGACCGAGACGCGCCGCGTCAAGCGCGACGTCCTTCGCGGTAGGCTCGCGCTGCGCGCGGCGGCCGGCCGCCCGGTGCCCGCATATGCGGGCCTCGACCTGCGAGCCGGTGCTCGCGACACGCTGCTCGGCGCGCTCGACGCCGGCCGCGAGCTCCTGTACCGGCGGCTCGCGGACCGGCGATACCCATCGCCCCTCCCCACAAGGAGCCGACCATGACCGCAGGACCCGGCCCGGCCTCAGAAGGCCGCCGCCGCGACACCCCGTCTACCCTGGGCTTCCGCATGCCCGCCGAGTGGGAGCCGCACGAGCGCTGCATCATGGGCTGGCCGACGGAGCTCCGCATCGGCTCCGTCTGGTACGAGCACTACCTGCTGGCGATGGCGAGCTACGCGGCCGTCGCCCACGCCATCGCCCGCTTCGAGCCGGTGATGATGCTCGCGCGACCCGGCGAGGGCGCGGTCGCGCGCAGCTACCTCGGCCGCGACGTCGAGGTCGTCGAGATGCCTATCGACGACTCCTGGCTGCGCGACAGCGGGCCGATCTTCGTCACGCACCCCGACGGGACGCTCGCGATGAGCGACTTCACGTTCAACTCCTGGGGCGAGAAGTACGTCCCGTACGACAACGACGCGGCCGTCGGCGAGCGGCTCGCCGAGCACTTCGGCGTGGAGCGGTTCGCCGCCCCCATGGTCCTGGAGGGCGGCGGCATCACGGTCGACGGCGAGGGCACCTTGATCACCACGGAGAGCTGCCTGCTGCACCCGTCACGCAACCCCGGCCTCACCAAGGACGAGATGACGCAGGTCCTCAAGGACTACCTCGGCGTGGAGAAGGTCATCTGGCTGATCTCGGGCTTGGGGCTCGACGAGGACCCCGACACCGACGGGCACGTGGACGGCGTCGGCGCGTTCGTCGGCCCTGGCAGGGTGCTGCTCCACATGGTGCGCGACCCGCAGCACCCCGACTACGAGAACCTGCTCGAGAACCGTCGCCGACTAGAGACCACCGACGCGCGCGGCCGGGACATCGATGTCGTCGAGTTCGCCCTGCGCAGCAAGCCGGTGCTCATCGGCGACACGCCGATCGTCGAGACGTACATCAATTCCTACTTCGCCAACGGCGCGCTGGTCGTGCCGACTGGCGGGACGGGCGAAGACGACCTCGCCGCCCTCGATGCCCTGCGCGCGATCGTTCCCGACCGCGAGGTCGTCGGCGTGCCGTGCCCCGTCATCGGCTACGGCGGCGGGGGCGTCCACTGCGTCACGCAGCAGGTGCCCCGGGTCTGATCGCGGCCTGCGACCGCTACAGACCGGCCTGGTCGCGCACCACCTGCCAGGCCGCCGGCTCCATGGTTGCCGCTCCGAGGCCGCGCACCGCCTCGAGCGCCTCCGGCGGCATCCCAGCCTTGGCGCCGCGTAGCATGCCGACGAGCTCGACACGGTTGAGGCCCTTGAACATCCAGCCTAGCCACTGAAACAGCTGGTCCGGGTCCATCTCCGCGATGATCGTCCCCTGGATGGCCATCAGTTGGGCGTCGTCGAAGTGCCGCCACGTCGCGGGCAGCACCTTGGCTTCCTCCTGGGCAAGGTGCTCGAAGTAGAAGGCGACGAGTTCGTTGAACCGGCAGTTCACGTCCGCGCCCGCCAGGATGCGATCCTCAGCGTCCCCGGCACGCATCTGCCTGCGCGCTGCATCCGCGACGTCCAGCAGTCGCTCTACGTCGCCGTGCTGCTCCAGCATCGATGCGACCAGCTGCTCCTCCAACGGCTGCAGCTTCGGGTAGACGTACACTTCCTCCGTCGTGTGATGGTCTCGCATGAGGTGCAGCGCCAGTTCGAGGTCCGCCGCCGCGCCTGCGGCTTCCATCTCGTCGGCGAAGTCGGACGTCTGCAGGTCGCCGCCGACCTCGTAGACCAGGGCGCGCAGGGCCTTGTGGATGGGTGTGAGCGTGTCGAAGCGGGGCATGATCCGACCTCCGTGTCGAGTCCTCCTGGAGGGGTTGTTCCTCGCCGGAGGTGGAACTGTGCGAGAGGCCGTTGGAACCCTGGAGCGAGCGGAGGGCGTCTGGGCGGCGTCAGTCCGTCTCGTCCCGGCGCCACAGGGTGACGCCCTTCGGCATGGAGATGGTGAGGCAGCGTCGCAGCGCCCGCGAGACCGGGTCCGGTTTGCGGCCCTGGTCCTCCAGGATCTCGCAGCGCTCGATTGCGCTGCGCACGGCGCGGGCGCCGGCCGAGCGGATCGGCTCCGGCGGCAGGTGCGTGGGCGGCTCGGAGACCAGGGGCGAGCGCGCATAGTCGTCGTCGAGACCCAGGACGACCGAGGCCGGCGTGCGACCGATGAGGTTGGACGCCGAGACGCCGTTGCCTGAGTAGCCCAGGCCGTAGTGGACGTTGCAGTGCTTGCCGAGGACGCCGACCCAGGGGATGCCGTGCTGGGTGCGCTCCAGGGGCCCGCCCCAGCGCCACTCGACCGCGAGGTCGCGCGTCGCCGGCAGCATCGCGCGCATGTCGGCGACGATCTCGGCGATCTCCCGGGCATCGTGGTAGTGGGCCGCGATGACCCGGCCGCGGTACCCGAGGCGGCCGCCGCCGCGGCCGAAGACGACGCGGTCGTCGGCCGCGCGCTGCGCGTAGTGCACGGCGGTGCGACCGTCGGAGAAGGGCCGGCCGGGCGCCCAGCCGAGGCGGTCCAGGGCCTCCGTGGAGCTCGCCGTCGCGACCACGTGCGACGGGAGGATGAAGACGGCGCGGCGCAGTTCGGGGATCAGGGCGAGCCGGGCGCCGGAGGCGAGGACGACCTTGTCTGCGGTCACGCTCCCGGACGGGGTCTTGACGACGGCGGGCAGCGTGCGCTCGAGGCCGACCATCGGCGTGGCCTCGTAGATGCGCACGCCGGCCTCGACCGTCAGCCGTCGCAGTCCTTGGGCGAGCAGCGCCGGCTGGACACTGCCGGCCTGCAGGATCAGCAGGCCGGCTTCGGCCGCCGGCGCACCCGACATCCGCACGGCCTCATCCCTGTCGAGAACGCGGAAGAAGTCGTCACGACCAAGGTCGCGCGCCATGAGCGCCGGCGCGAGGACGCCAGCGACCTGAGCGGGGGACAGCGCCACTGTGAGGCCGCCCCGGAACGACAGATCGCAGTCGATGGCGCCGTCACGCACCGTGTCGCGGATGTCGTCGAGGCTGCGCCGGGAGGCGTCGACCAGCCACAGCGCGGCGTCGCTGCCGAAGCGGGAGACGAGCTTGGGGAGGATGTCGTCCCAGCCGTTCACCCAGCCGCCGTTGCGGCCGCTGGCGCCGGCGCCGCAGTACTCGCGCTCGATGATCACGACGTCCGTCTCCGGCGCGATCCTCTTGATCGACAGCGCCGTCCACAGGCCGGTGAACCCGCCCCCGACGATACACACGTCGGCACGCTCGGTGGTCGTCAGGGGCACTGCGCCGCTCGGCTGCCAGCGCGGGTCGCCGCCCTGCCAGTAGACGGCTGCACGCGTCGCGTCCAAAGGCCTCTCGTGCGTCCTGCTCTCGGAATCCGCCATCATACTCACTCCTCCAGCCGTGCGGCCGGCGGTCGCACCGGCGTCTGATCGGGGTAGCCTGCCCCGTTGGAAGGGCCACCCCACCGCCCTTGCCGTCCTAGAGCCAGAACTCGGGCGGCTCCGCGAGGTCCGGATGCTCGCGCTCGAACGCGAGCGCGTCATCGAGCGTGCGCACCCAGTCGTAGTAGATACCCTTACAGTGGACCAGCTCGATGCCGAGGTCGCGCAGGCGGGCGAGGCCATGCGCCTGCGCGCCTGCCGGCGCGTAGACGGCGTCGGCCGCGACCACCACACGATACCCGGCCTCTGTGAGGCCGACGGCGGACTGGGTCACGCAGACGTCGGTCTCGAAGCCGCAGAGCACGGCCGTCCTCCGCCCCGTGGCCGCGACTGCCGCCATGATGTCCGGGCAGGCGGCGAGGCTGAAGATGGGTTTCGTGAACACCGGCGCCCGTCGGCCGACGGCCAGCAGCACCCCCACCGCCGTCGGCCCATTGCGCGCCGGGTCTTCCTCCGTGAGGACGGCTGGCACGCCGAGGGCCATGGCCGCCCCCGCAAGCCAGGAAGCGCGCGCGACCGCACTGCTCGCCTCGCCCGCGTCCTCCTGGTCGAGCCTGTCGCTCCAGAACCTGGGCTGCAGGTCGATCACGATCAGGAGCGAGTCGTCACGATCGATGAGCGGCATGGGCGCCTCCGCGTGATTGGCGGGCCCTCGGCGGCTGCTCGGCCGCCACCCGGCACGATACCACCTGCGGCGAGCCGACGGGCGTCGCCAACTTGAGCGAACTTCGCGGGTCGATCGTTCGGGCTCAGACGGATTGCTCGGCGATGTTGGGC
>JBLMXT010000312.1:0-6188 GCA_050257915.1 Deltaproteobacteria bacterium | reverse complement strand
CTTCGCCCTGCGGGCCTACGCTCCCAAGGCTCCGGCCATGCTCGTCGCCGTCGTGCTGGGGATCGCCGCGGTCGCCGTTTTCGACCTGCAGGAGCACGGCGTCGCGATCGTCGGCGCGATCCCCGACGGGCTGCCCTCGCTCTCGGTGCCCGCCATCCGCCTCGGTGATGTGACCGCCCTGCTGCCCGACGCGTTCGCCCTCGCCATCATCGCCTTCGCCGAATCGGTGGCAGCGGCCCGCCAGCTCGCGGCCAGGCATCACTACGAGGTCGACGCCGATCAGGAGCTGATCGCGCTCGGCGTCGCCAACCTCGGGGCCGGCCTGTTCCAGGGGTTCGCCGTCGACGCCAGCCTCTCGCGGTCGGCGGTGGCCGACTCGTCGGGGATGAAGTCGCAGCTCTCGAGCATCCTGCTCTTCTGCTTCCTCGTCGTCACGATGCTCTTCCTCATGCCGCTGTTCCACGACCTGCCGGAGGCGGTGCTCGGCGCCATCGTCATCGCCGCCGTCGCCCACCTGGTCGACGTGCGCGCCCTGCGCCGGCTGCGCCACGCGGACTCGACCGACTTCGTGCTCGCGATCCTGTGCTTCGCCGGGGTCCTGGTGTTCGGGCTCCTCATCGGGCTGGCGATCGCGGTGACGCTGTCGCTGCTGGCGCTCGTCTACCGCGCCTATCGCCCCAGTTACGCCGTCCTCGGTCGCGCTCCCGGGGCGGTGGACGACGAGCGGCTGCGCTACCGCGGCATAGAAGATCATGCCGACGCACAGACCTTCCCCGGCCTCGTGATCCTGCGCATCGACGGCGAGCTCTTCTTCGCCAACGCGCGCTGGTTCCGCGACACCGTGCGCGCGCTGGTGCTCGACAAGACCCCGCCGGTGCGCGAGCTCCTCGTCCACGTCGGCGCCACGCCGCACGTAGACACGACCGCCGCCGTCATGCTCAAGGAGCTGGTCGGCGAGCTGCACGACGCCGGTGTCACGCTCGCCTTCGCCAGGGCCACGACGGGCCTCATCCACGACCTGGAGCGCAACGGCGTCGCCCGGCTCATCGGCGACGACCGCTTCTTCGACACCGTCGCCGCCGGCGTCGACGACTTCCTGCACCACTCGCAGCCGCGGCTGGGCTGATGCGATCGCGGCCGGGCGCCTGAAGCCCCGGACGCGCCGGGATGGACGACCTTTCAGGCGCCGTCCACGGAGAGGCCCGCGGGCGGGCGCCCGGGCTCGGGGACGCAGCAGCTGATGAGTCGCTCAAGCATCGCGCAGGACGGGCGCGGATCGAAGCCGGAGGGGTCGGTCAGCACCTGCATCGCGAGTCCGTCGGCGGCGGCCATCTCGAGGACCGCGAGGTCCTCCGCGTGCGCGGCGACGGCCGGTATCCCGCTGTCTCGCAGGCCGGCCGCGATCAGGCCGTTGAGCCAGCGGTCGTGCTCCGCCTGGAGCGCGCGGAACTCGGGCTCGCGCGTCGTCACCGGGAGGAGGTCGTAGAACACGCGGAAGCTCTTCATGTCGGTGAGGAGCTCGCGTGCGGCGCAGACGGCGCCCTCGTGGCCCGCGCAGGAAGCGCCGACCATGCGCGCCGCCAGCTTCCGCTGCTCGTGGAGCTGCGACACGATCAAGGCGTTGACCAGGCCCTGCTTGTTACCGAAGTAGTAGGTAATCGCGGACTGTGGCTCTTCGGCCTCCCGTCCGACGGCCTCCAGCGTGAGCGCCTGGAACCCTCGCTTGCGCAGGACGTTCCGGGCTCCCCACAGGAGCTTCCGGGCCACCGGGGGAAGGTCCTCGAGGGGCTCCGGTCCCGGCGAGGCCGCGCCCTTGGCCACGCCGCGCCGGCGCGGTGCCCGCGCCCGGGAGGGCACGGGAGCCGGCGCGGCGTCGAGCCCCCGGCGAGCGTCGTCGGCCAGCGAGAGCACCATCACCTCGAGCAGCCGGTAGACGGCGTCGTCGTCCACGTCGCCCGGCCGCACCAGGAGGCTCACGGCCATCCCGTCACCGACGGCGAGGACGAGCCCGGCCAGAGCCATGAGCTCGTCCGCCGGGAGACGCGTCGCCGCCAGGCAGCGCCGGTGCAGGTCGCGGTAGGACCGGTTGAGCTCGCCGAGGTGCCGGCGCGCGTCGCGCTGGCGCGTCAGACTCGCGAACAGGTCGAGGTACATCTGCTGCTGCGACGCAAGGTGCCCCAACTTCCGCTGGGCGTCGATGAGGGCGCTGATCCGCGCGTGCGAGAGCTCCGGCAGGTTCTCGACCGACTGGAACAACTCCACGTCGAGGTCATGCCAGAGGGAGTCGACGAGCATCGTCGTCAGCGTGGCCTTGTTCCCGAAGTGGTAGATCACCAGCGACTTGTGCTCGCCGGCCTCCATGGCGACGCGCTGGAGCGTGAGGCCGTTGTAGCCGTCGCGCTGGAGCACGCGCTGCGCCGCCGCGAGGATCCGCTGCGCCGTGGGAGCCATCTCCGCGGTGACGTAGGCCGACATGCGGCTGCTCGATTCACCATCCGCTCCGCGCCGTTCACCCTTGCCGGCCATGGACCCCGATGCGCCCCCCGATGTCGCGCACCAGCGGGACGCGCGACCTTGACATTGCCGAAGCGGCTCGTATCATACCGCGCATCTGTTTTGACCGGTCAACCAAGATTTCGCCTGGACGGTGAGGCCCGTGACGCGCCAGAGCGGACGTTCGACGACTCCTAAGGGGGAACACGGTGTCTGATTCCATCAAGTCCCAGGAAGGCATGACGCGTCGCGAAGTGGTGTTTGCCGGCGCGGCCGGGATCGCCGGTCTCGCGATCGGCGGCGGCGTGGTGGGCGCCCTCACCAGCGGCAGCGACAGCGGGTCGAGCACCGCGGCGACCACCAAGCCGATCGTCCTCGGGGGCGCCTACCCTCTGACCGGCGTTTCCGCCGGGGACGGCGTCGAGGCCAAGCGCGCCCTCGAGATGGCCGCCAGCGACCTGAACGAAGGCGGCGGCGTCCTCGGCCGCAAGCTGGAGACCGCGAGCCTCGACATCGAGAGCGACCTGGTCCCGGACAAGGTGCGCAACGCGCTGCAGCGCCTGGTCAACGAAAAGGGCGTCTCCATGGTCTCGATGGTCTGGTGCGACTACGCCAACACCGGCTGGGACCCGGTCACGTCCGCGGGCCTGCCGCTCTTCCACGCTAACGCCTCCATCACCAACACGGGCTGGGTCGCGGAGGACCCGGTGGGCCGCGGCATGATCTTCGAGAGCGATCCCAACGAGACCTGGTACGGGCCCAACCTCGTCGGCCTGCTGGAGCGCATCCAGGCCTCCGGCAAGTGGAAGCCCAGGCAGAAGTCGGTGGCGATCGTGACCAGCACCGACCCCTACTCGACGCTCATCGCCGACACGTTCCGCGAGGAGATCCAGAAGTCCGGCTGGAACGTGGTCATGTTCGAGAAGGTCTCGGCGCCTCTCTCGGAGTGGGGCCCGGTCCTCGCCAAGGTGCGCGAGCTCAATCCCGACGTGGTGGTGAACACGGACTGGCTGGCCCAGGACCTGGCCGCGTTCACCAAGCAGTTCGCCAGCGCGCCCACGCAGTCCCTCGTCTACGAGCAGTTCGGACCGTCCATGCCCGAGTACCTCGACCTGACCGGCGACGCCGCCAACGGCGTCCTGTGGTCGACCAACATCGGTGTGCTGCCGGACAAGATGGGTGAGGACTTCCGCGCCCGCTTCGAGAAGACGTACGGCGTCAAGATGGGGTTCAGCACCGCCGGCGCCATCTACGACCAGGTCATGATGTGGGCCAACGCGGCGGGTCGCGCCGGCGACGCCGACGACTACCCGGCCGTCGTCAAGCAGATCAGGAACGGCCTGTACCGCGGCATCGTCGGTACCTGTCACTTCGACCCCAAGGACAACCAGGCGATGCCGTATCCGGCCTTCTACAACGACCCCAGCCTGGGCATGCCGCTGCTGTCCTATCAGATCCAGAACGTCCAGCAGGTGGTCATCGACCCCGTCCCGTACCTCATGGGCACGTTCGAGCTGCCGCCCTACTTCACGTGAGAGCACGATGACAGCGATCCTCGAGACCGAGGATCTCACCAAGCGGTTCGGCGCCCTCGCCGCCGTCGACGCCGTGTCGTGTCAGGTCGAGCAGGGCGAGGTGTTCGGCATCGCCGGACCCAACGGGGCGGGCAAGACCACGCTCTTCGACGTGATCAGCGGACACGCGCGGGCCACGGACGGCGTGGTGCGCTTCAAGGGTCAGGAGATCCAGCACCTGCCCGCCTACTCGATCTGCCACATGGGCATGGCGCGCACCTACCAGGTGGCCTCTGTGCTGACGACGCAGACGGTGCTCGGCAACATCGTGCTGGCCTCCTACTTCGGCCACCGCGCGCGCGGCATGGTGGCCCTGAGCTACGACCCGGAGACGGTCGAGCGCGCCGAGCAGGCCGCCGAGTTCGTGGGCCTGCAGGACGCGCTCGCCGACCCCGGGGAGCTGCTCTCGGCGTTCGACCGCAAACGCGTCATGTTCGCCGCCGCCCTGGCCACGCGACCGGACGTCCTCCTGTTGGATGAGCCGGCGGGCGGGCTGAGCGACCAGGAGTGCGCGCACCTCATCGACCTGATCGCGCGCGTCAAGGCACAGGGCATCACCGTGATGATCGTGGAGCACGTCATGAGCGTCCTCATGACGGTCTCCGACCGCGTCATGATGATGCACCAGGGCGCCAAGTTCTTCGTCGGTACCCCCAAGGAGGTCCAGGCCAACCCCGAGGTCATCAAGGTCTATCTGGGGAACGTCGGCGCCGAGGCCGGGGTCACGCTCGAGGAGCTCGGCGCCCTGCCGGAGGTCCGCGATGCTTGAGGTCACCCACCTGAGAGCCGGCTACGGCGCGGCGACGGTGCTCGAGGACGTGAGCATCTCCGTCGACGAGGGCAAGTTCGTGGTCCTCACGGGGCCGAACGGTCACGGCAAGACCACGCTCCTGCGCGTGCTCAGCGGGCTGTTGCCGGCCGGCGAGGGCGAGATCACGTTCCTCGGCGAGCCGCTCAACGGCAAGTCGGCGGCCGCCATCGTGGGCCGCGGTCTGGTCCACATCCCCCAGGGCGACCTCCTGTTCGTGGATCTCACCGTGGAACAGAACCTGTTCATGGGCGCCTACCTCTCGGCCGCCTGGAGGAGCCGGCGCGACCGCATCAAGCGCGTCTACGAGCTCTTCCCTCGCCTCGAGGAGCGGCGCGGGCAGCAGGCGCGCACCCTCTCGGGCGGCGAGCGGCGCATGCTCGGCATCGGCCGCGGCCTCATGAGCAACGCGAGGCTCCTCATGGTCGACGAGCCGGCCCTGGGCCTGGCCCCCGTCCTCGTGCAGGAGGTCTACGCCACGCTGGGCAGGATCGCGCGCAGCGAGGCGACGGTGCTGCTCGTGGAGGAGACGCTGGCCAACGCCCGGGACATCGCCGACTACGTGTACCTCATGGACACGGGACGGATCGTCCACGAGGGGACGATGGCCGAGTTCGGCGCCGACGTCCTCTCGTCCACCTACCTCGGCAATCGCGGGAGCTGATGCATGGAGACTTTGCTACAAGCGATCATCAGCGGGCTCGTCTTCGGCGCGATCTACGCGATCATGACGATGGGGCTCACCCTCGTCTACGGGTGCTTGCGCACACTGAACATGGCGCAGGGCGCGTTCGGCATGGTGGGGGGCTACGCCGCCTGGGTGCTCGCCTCCCGCGCGGGCGCGCCGCCGCTCGTCGGGCTGGTCGCCGGCGCCGTCGCGGCGGCCGGCATCGGCATCCTCACGCACTTCATCTCGGTCAAGCCGCTCGTGGGCCGCAAGGACATCGACTTCGAGATGACCGCTTACATCTCCACGCTCGTCGTGGCGATCATGCTCTCCGCCTCGATCATCCTGCTGTTCGGGGCCCGCAACAAGGCGATCGACCCGCTGGTCGAAGGGCGGCTCCAGATCTTCGGCACGGTCTCCGTGTCGTGGCAGCAGGTGGCCGTGGCCGTGGTCGCCCTGGTCTGCCTCGGGGGCCTGAGCCTGCTGCTGAACCGTTCGCGACAAGGGCTCTCGATCATGGCCGTGGCGCAGCAGTTCGACGCGGCGCGGCTCATGGGCGTGCCGGCGGGACGCGTGTACTGGGTCACGATGGCGCTGGCCGGCATGCTCGGCGGCATCGCCGGCGTCCTGCTGGCGCCGCTGTACT
>JBLMXT010000311.1:0-6277 GCA_050257915.1 Deltaproteobacteria bacterium | reverse complement strand
GGCGTTGTCGCCCGCCATGCCGCTCTGGGTGCCGAGGCCCGACAGCGAGTCGAGCTGCTCGGGTGTGAGCTCCGTGTCGTCAAGTGTGAAGAGCACCAGAGCGCCGAACACCGTGTTCTTGGCGGTGAGCGGGATCTCGACGGCCGACCGGCAGCCCGCGGTCTCGAGCGCGGCCAGGACATCGCCGGAGGCCAGTACGTCGAGCGTCAAGGCCTGGGCGTGCCTGCCGGGCTCGCTCAGGCGCCGCTCCAGGACATCCGGGACACGCTGCGCGAGGGCGGCCGAGACGTCGGGCGCCAGGTTCACGGACGTCACCAGCTTCAGCCCGGCGTCTCCGCCGTCGTCATCCGGAAGGACGAACGCGGCTCCAGCGGCGAACCCGAGCTCCGTGATGATCTTGCCCAGAGCGTCCTCGAGGATGCGCCCGAGATTGAGCGACTGGCTCACCACGGCAGCCACGGCGTTGAGGGTGACGAGCTCCTGCGTGCGAGCGGCCACACGCCGGTCGAGATCCGCGTAGGAGTCACGCAGCTGCGCGGACATCTCGTTGAACTGCTGCCCGAGCTCCTGCAGCTCGTCGCGCGTCGTGATGCTCACCGCGTGCTCGAAGTCACCCGACGCCACCTGGCGAGCCGCCTGGGTGAGGTCGAGCACCGGGCGCGTGAGGCGGCGCACGCCGAGCAGCACCACCAGCGACGGGACGAGCACGCCGAGCACGAGGAGGACCAGGAGGAAGGTGCGGTACCCCTGGGACGGCTGGATGAGCGTCGACCAGTTCTCGACGGCGATCAGGCCCCACGGCGTCCCCGGCACCGGGGAGTAGCCGGCCACCACGTCCCTGCGGTTCAGATCCTGGGTGCGCTCGGCGCCGGTCTGGCCGGAGACGACACGCCGGACCACTCTCTGCGACGTGAGGTCGGTGCCCACGAGCGCCGGGTCGGGGTGGGCGATGACGCGGCCGGTGCTGTCGACCAGGTACACGTCGCCGCTCACCCCCACGCGAAGCTTGGCGATGTCGCCGTACAGCGCGCTGACCGAGGTCGCCCCCAGACGGAACAGGCCGGCGAGGACCCCGTTGAACTCTCCCCGCGGCCCGGTGATCGGCACGGCGACGGTGATGACCTTGGCGCTGCCGACCCCGTCGCCGGTGATGTCGGAGTAGGCGGGTCGCGGGGAACGCAGCAGCTGGACGAAGTAGGGGCGCGACGCCCAGTCCTCGCCGATGTCCCCGGGACGCTTCGGCCAGGCGGCGACGAGAGTGCCGTGCGCATCGAGGACGATCGTGCCGGCGTCGAAGATGGAGAGCTGGTTCGCCGCCGCGGTGAGTGCCGCCTCCTGCCGGGCGGGCCGACCCCCGGCGATGTCGGCCTGCCGGGTGAGGCTGCCGAGGTCGAGCGAGAACTGACTGACCTCGGCAGCCAGGTTGGTGGCCGAGAGGCGCGCCAGCTCCTGGTTCCGCTGGACCGCCTGCTGCTCCGTCACGCGGGAGTAGGCGAAGAAGGCGACGACCGCGACCGCGAAGAGGATGACGGCCGAAGGGACGAACGACCAGGCGAGGATCCGCGTCCTCAGGCGTACATGTGTCAAACGCAACGGCATGGCCGCGACCCCGACCGGCCCCTAGCTGGCGGCGTTCGCCTGAGCCGCCTCGATCTGCCGACTCACGCCACGCAGGATGTCGACGCTCTCTTGACCGAGGGTGAAGATCTTCGTGAAGGCGTCGAGGAGGAGGCGCGTCGCCTCCTCCATGTTCGTGGGGAACGTCTCCTGGACGACCGAGTATCCCTCGCGGTGCGGAGCGGCGAACGCGTCGAGGTCCATTCCCCGGGCCTCCTGTGGGTACTGCTGCCTGACGAGCCGTGCCCAGTCGTCCACCAGCGACAACCGGGCGGGCTGCAGGAGGTTCGCCTTGGCCATGGCCAGCGCGTACTCCTTGCTCACGAGGAACTTGACCAGCTCCCACGCCGCCCGCGGATGGCGTGTGCCCGAGTAGATGCCGAAGCCGTCGGTGGTGCTGAGAGTGGTCCGCCTCGACGGCCCCGCGGGGATCGGCGCCACCCCGATGCGGAAGGGCGCGTTCTCGAGGATGTTCTTGAGGGCCCACGAGCCGTCCTCGACCATGGCGAGCTTGCCCTCGGAGAACGCCGCCGCGGTCCCGACGTTGTTGACGTCGGTGAAGGTCGCCATGACCTTGTCGTCCCACATCCGGGCGCGCACCCACTCGAGCGCCGCCAGAGCCCGCGGCTCGTCGATCGCGCAGTTGGAGGGATCCGCGGGGTCGACGATGTTGCCACCCCAGGCGTTGATGTGCACCTGAAGGCGGTCCCAGCCGATGTCGATCATGCTGCCCCAGATGTCGGTCTTCCCGTCACCGTCGCTGTCGCGGGTCAGCTTCTTCATGGCGGCGAGGTAGTCACCGTGGTCCCAGGAGGCGTCGGGGTAGGGGACCTTGTACCTGTTGAAGATGTCCTTGTTGTAGTAGAGCACCAGCGTACCCTGGTACTTGGGCACGCCGAACTGACGGCCGCCGGCGTCGAACATGGCCTTGTACTGCGCGGGGTCCCAGTCGGCCACGACCGCTGGATCGAGGTCGTTCTCGACGTACTTCCTCAGGTCGAGCACGTAGCCCATCTGCGCCCACGCGGGGAAAAAGCCGCAGCATCCCTGGAACACGTCGGGTGCGTTCCCCGCCTGCATGTCGAGCGGCATCTGGTCGATCAGGTTCTCCGGATCGGGTGTGTAGAACACGCTGAGGTCGGGATGCTGAGCCTGGAACAGCTGGAGCTCCCGCTGCGCCATGGGCGGGAACCACTCCGTGCGCCAGTCCTGGTACACGAGCTGGACCCGCCCCTCGCCGGAGGAGGACGTCGAGTCGTCGTCTCCGGCGCAGGCGCTCAAGCTCAGCGCGGCCGCCGACACGGCGAGGGCGAAGAGCAGCACGACGAGCAGGTACGGCCCTCGAGCGATGCGTGGCCCCACGCCGCGACCGGGGAGCCGGAGCTCCATCAGTCGACCAGTCTCCGCTGCACGGCCACGGCGACCGCCTCGGTACGAGTCGCCGTCCCCAGCTTCATCAGGATGTTGCTGACGTGGAACTTGACGGTGGACCGGCTGACGAAGAGCTTCTCGGCGATGTCGGGGTTGCTGTCCCCGTGCACCATGAGCTTGAGGATCTCCAGCTCCCTCGCAGTGAGGCCCTCCCCCTGCGCCGGCTCGGTCGCCGCCTTGATGAGCACCTGGGCCGCCTCCGGCGCGAGCGTGGAACGGCCGGCGTGCGCCTTGCGGATCGCGTCGGCGAGCTCGTCCGCTGTGACGTTCTTGAGCAGGTAGCTGAGAGCTCCGGCCTTGAGCGCGCCCTGCACCAGGTCGTCTTCCTTGTAGCTGGTGAGGGCGATCACCTGGACGGCGGGGCAGGCCTCCTTGATGCGGCGCGTCGCCTCCGCGCCGTCCACGTCCGGCATGACGAGGTCCATGAGGATCACGTCCGGCCGCAGGGACATGCACTGGGTGACGGCCTCCGCGCCTCCGGTGGCGTCGCCCACGTGCTCGAGGTCGTCGTATGCCAGCAAGAAGGCGGAGAGCCCGCTGCGCACGACCGCGTGGTCGTCGACGATCATGACCTTGATAGGACGCCCCGCGGCCATCGTGTCTCCCCTCGTTCCCTCCACGCAGGATAGCGGCAATCAGGGTCACGCGAAAGGCGGCAGGACGCAGCGGCCGCCGTAGGTCCGACTGGCCACCTGGCCAGGCTCAGGACTCGCCGGTCTGTCAGGCACAAGTCTCACCGTGTGGCGGGCGCGCGGCTGCGGGCCTCAAGCCTAGGCTGGTGCTGCGATGGGAGCCAACGGAGAACAGCACAGCTGCATGCGCACGGTCCTGGCCGACGGCCAGAGCGCGGTCCGGGACGCCCTCCGCGTCCTCGTGACGCAGGGCCTCGGCATGCAGGTGGTCGACGAGGCCGGGACGCTGCAGACGCTGCAGCTCCTGGTCCGCACCCACCGCCCGGACCTCGCGATCGTGGACTGGGACCTGTTGTCGCGATCGACTGGCGAGCTGGCGGACCTGCGCGCCTGCTCGCCTGGTCTGCGCATCGTCGTCGTCGGGCTGCGTCCGGAGATGCGTCCCGCCGCCCTGGCGGCCGGCGCCGACGCGTTCGTCAGCAAGATGGATGCCCCCGACGTCGTCGTCGGCGTCCTCAAGCCGTGTGCCCAGGCCACTGCCGAGACCACAGGGGGTCTCTCATGAACGAGTCCTGTGCCGTTCCAGCAAGCTCGTGGACCAGCACCGTCCACGCGCCCGGACCCGTCCGTCGCGGCGGTCCCCGGGGCAGAGGAGTGCCCGTCGGTCACGCCTGCTCGCTTCACCCGCGCCCAGCTCAGCCCGACGTCGACGACGTCGGCATGCGCTGGGCGATCGCCTGGTACCGCAACGTCCAGTCAGGGACATCGAGGTTGGGGGATGGTCATGTCGCAGCGTAAAGACAACGGGAAGACGGGGGCCGGGAGAGGCAGCGGCCTCACCGAACGCCTGGCGCGCGCGAGCGCCCTGCACCCCTGGCGGACGATCGGCCTCTGGACGGTGCTCGTCGTCCTCGCCGTGCTGGCAGTCGGCTCGCTCCTCGGCAGCGGCCTCACCTCGGAGATGAAGTTCCGCGCCGCCAAGCCGGACAGCCTGGTCGGCCAGGAGCTGCTCCAGCAGCGCCTGACGGGCCCGCAGAAGGTCACCGACTTCGTGATCGTGCGGTCCGCCGAGCTCACCGTCGACGACGCGGCCTTCAAGGCCTACGTCGCCGACGTCGCCAACAGGATCCAGGCGCTCGGGCCTGAGGTGGTCGCCGGCGTTGCGACCTACTATCAGACGAACGACCCCACGGCCGTCTCGAAGGACGGGCACTCGACCCTGATCCCGGTGGTCATGGCCGGCAAGATGGACGACGCCCTCGAGAACGTGGACAAGCTCCACGAGACGGTGGTCGCGGCGCAGGGTCAGGGATTCACGCTGGCCCAGACCGGCGACGCCAGCATCAACGAGATGTTCACCAAGCTGGCGGAGAAGGACCTGCAGCGCGGCGAGATCCTCGGCGTTCCCGCCGCCCTCATCGTGCTGCTCATCGTCTTCGGCGCCGTGCTCGCGGCGTTCATGCCGCTGGCGATGAGCGTAATCAGCATCCTCCTGGCCCTGGCGCTCACTGCTCTGATCGGCCAGGTCTACCCGATGAACACCTTCGTCCTGAACATCCTCACGATGATGGGCCTCGCGGTGGGCATCGACTACACGCTCTTCGTGATCAGCCGGTACCGTGAGGAGCGCGGCCGCGGCCTCGAGAAGATCGACGCCATCGCCGCCACCGGCGCCACCGCCAACCGCGCCATCTTCTTCAGTGGCATGACCGTCGTGCTGGCCATGTCCGGCATGGTCATCATCCCGCTCGACATCATGATCAGCATGGGCATGGGCGTCATGCTCGTGGTCGTCACCACGCTGCTCACGGCACTGATCCTGCTGCCGGCGGTCCTCAGCCTGCTCGGCGACCACATCAACGCCTTGCGAGTTCCGTTCGTCGGCAAGTCCGCGCTCAAGCGCGCCAACGGCTCCGGCGGTCTCTGGGAGCGTCTCGCCCACAGCATCATGGGCCGCCCGGTCGTCTGGCTCACCGTCGCCGTCGTAGCGCTGCTCGTGGTGGCCGCCCCGGTGGTCGTCATGAAGAAGGGCAACAACACCGCGAGCGCCGCCCACCTGCCGAACAGCGAATACGCCAAGCAGGGCTGGGACAGCCTCGATCGCGACTTCTCCCTCGGCAAGGCCAACCCGCTGATGATCGTCGTCGACGGCCAGGCCGCCTCGCCCGACATCGAGCAGGCGGTCGACAACCTCCAGACGGCGATGAAGGCCGACGGGCGCTTCGGCCCCGCGCAGGTCACCGCCAACGAGGCCGGCGACCTCACCCTCATCACCACGACGCTGGCCGGCGACCCGGCCGGCGAAGCCACGCAGTCCCTCGTCAGGCACCTGCGCAGCAACATCGTGCCGGCGGCCACCGACGGGACGTCGGCCAAGGTCTACGTCACGGGCAACACGGCCGGCGTGGTCGACTACCTCGGCTTCTTCGACACCTGGATGCCGGTCGCCCTGGCCGTCGTCCTCAGCCTGAGCTTCGTGCTGCTGCTGGTCGCCTTCCGCTCCATCGTCATCCCGGCGCAGGCGATCGCCATGAACCTGCTGTCCGTCGGCGCCGCCTACGGCCTCATGGTCCTCGTCTTCCAGAAGGGCGTCGGCG
>JBLMXT010000310.1:0-3185 GCA_050257915.1 Deltaproteobacteria bacterium | reverse complement strand
CACCAGGTACAGCCGGTCCATCGCGCGCGTGATGCCCACGTAGGCGAGCCGCCGCTCCTCTTCCACGTTCTGCTCGTCCAGCGACCGCTGGTGGGGGAACACGCCCTCCTCCATGCCGGAGATGAACACCACCGGGAACTCGAGTCCCTTGGCGTTGTGCAGCGTCATGAGCGTGAGCAGCGACCCGGTGTCGGCGAGGGCGTCGGAGTCGCTGTACAGCGAGATCTCCTGGAGGAACAGGTCGAGACTGGGTTCGTCGGCGCGCTTGTCGTACTCCGCGGCCACGCCGACGAACTCCTCGATGTTCTCCATGCGGCCCTCGGCCTCGAGGGTCTTCTGCGCGGCGAGGGCCGCCTCGTACCCGGTCTCGCCGAGCACGCTGCGCACGACCTCGGCGACGGGGCGGCCGGCGAGCGTGGCCTGCAGGCCCTCCATCGTCCTGGCGAACGCCAGCAGGCCGTTCACCGCGCCGGCGGACAGGCCCGGCACGTCACCGGCGTCGCGCAGCGTCTGCCACAGGCTCTCCCCCACGCTCGCCGCGTGCGCCTGCAGGCGCTGCAGGCTGGTGGCGCCGATGCCGCGCTTGGGCGAGTTGACGATGCGCAGCAGCCGCTGCGTGTCGTCGGGGTTCACGAGGACGGTGAGGTAGGCGACCAGGTCGCGGATCTCGGCGCGCTCGTAGAACTTGGGCCCGCCGATCACCTGGTAGGCGATGGCGTAGCGCCCGAACTGCTCCTCGAGCACGCGGCTCTGGGCGTTGGTGCGGTAGAGCACGGCCACCTCGTCCGGGCGGTACGCCCGCTCGGCGCCCTTGGCCTCCCCCTCGAGCAGCTTCTGCACCTCGCTGGCGACGAACTGGGCCTCGGCGCGCTCGTCGTCGACCTCCACGACCTGGACGAGCGCCCCCTCTCCCCTCGGGGTCCACAGGTTCTTGCCCTTGCGCTTGCGGTTGTGGGTGACCACCGCGTTGGCCGCGTCGAGGATCTTCTGCGTGGAGCGGTAGTTCTGTTCCAGGCGGATGACCTCCGCGTCCGGGTGGTCGCGCTCGAACTCGAGGATGTTGCGGATGTCGGCGCCGCGCCACGAGTAGATGCTCTGGTCGTCGTCGCCGACCACGGCGAGGTTGCCGTGCGCGCCGGCCAGCAGGTTGGCGAGGCGGTACTGGGCGTGGTTGGTGTCCTGGTACTCGTCCACGAGCACGAAGCGGAACGCCTGCTGGTAGTGCTCGAGCCGGTCGGGGTAGCCCTCGAGCAGTTCCACCGCCTTCATGAGCAGGTCGTCGAAGTCCATCGCGTTCATCTCGGCGTGGCGTTTCTCGTAGAGCGCGTAGACGTCGGCGGCGACCTGGGCGAAACGCCCGCCCTGCTCGCGGAACTGGGCGGGCCCCATGAGCTGGTTCTTGGCGTCGCTGATCTGGCGGCTGATCGACTCCGGCGGGTACCGCTTGGGGTCGATGTTCAGCTCCTCCATACAGCGCTTGATGAGCCGCCGCCGGTCGTCCTCGTCGTGGATGGTGAACGTGCTCTTGTAGCCGATGCGCTGGGCCTCGCGGCGCAGGAGCCGCGCGCACATGCTGTGGAACGTGCTGATCCACATGGTGCGCGCCACCGGGCCGACGAGCGCCTCGATGCGCTCCTTCATCTCGCCGGCGGCCTTGTTGGTGAAGGTGATCGCGACGACCTCGTCCGGGCGCACGCGCTCGACCTGGATGAGCCAGGCCACCCGGTGCGTGAGCACGCGGGTCTTACCCGAGCCGGCCCCGGCGAGGATGAGCAGCGGGCCGTCGGTGTGGGTGACCGCCTTGCGCTGCTCGTCGTTGAGGCCGGCGAGCAGCGGGTGGTCGGCCGCCTCGCCGGCGCGGCTGCGGCCCGTCATCCCACGCCCCCGCCGAGCAGCAGGCTGATCGCCAGAGCGATGGCGCCGGCGAAGACGAGGCGCAGGCCCGAGAGCCAGAGCCGCTCTCTGGAGATCGCGCCGAGGAACACGCCGAGGAAGAAGAGCTCGACGAGACCGACGGCGACGGCGAGCAGGTAGGCGGTGTGCATGGAGATGACGGAGGTGAAGGCGAACGGGATCATCACGATGAGCGCCGCCGCGAACGGCGAGGCGCCGTCGACGAGGGCGATGACGATGGTGGCGTAGCGGGAGGCCGAGGCGATGGTCGACCCGCGCAGGCTGGAGAGGGTGGACTCCTCCAGCTCGCGCATGGCCCTGCCGCGTTCGGCGCGCTCCACCAGGTAGGACCCGTAGAAGCCGGAGACGCCCATGCCCACGGCCGTGGTGAGCACCACGGTGAAGATGGCGCGCGCGCTGTCGACGCCGCCGAGGTACCCGCCGACGAGCACGCCGATGGCGGTGAGCACGCCGTCGAACGCGTTCATGGCGAAGTACCGGCGGGCGATCTCGCCGACCTCGGCGATCTCGTGATAGTGGCGCAGCGTGGCGAGCTGCCGCCGCACGCGCACCCCGATGCTGGGACTGCCCGGAAGGCTCATCGGCTCACCAGGGCTTTAGGCCGGCGCGGTCAGCGAAGCCAGCTGGCGCCGGCGTCCTGCGGGGTCTCGACCTCGTCGATGATGCGCTTGCCGGCCGAGACCTTGTCGATGGAGTGGATGCTGCCGCCGGCGTCCTGGACGACCTCGGCGACGTCCTGGAAGTCGACGTCGTCGCCCTCGAGGGTGATCTTGATGTTCTCGACCTTGTTGTCGATCTCGATGAGCGTGATGTCGACCCCGTGGATGCCCTCCAGGTCGCCGAGCTTGTCGGCGAGCACGAGCATCGTGGGCTGGTGGGGCTTGAGGACGTCGAGCACGAGTCGCCTGACCTCGCTCATGGGGTGATCACGCTCCGTTCACAGGTCGCCAGAGAGGGCAGCAATCGTAGCATACCCCCCTCCGCCCGCCGGTCACCCGAAGGGATGACGAACACCGTTGCGCGGCGGCGTCAGATCCCGGCGCCCGAATCGAACCGCAACAGATCGGCGAGCACGGCCTGCGTCTCGCGCACGGCCTGCTGGCGCTTGTCGCTGCGCTCCGGGTGGATCTCGTCGAGCTCCTTCTCCATCTCCACGATGCGCGCCACGAGACACTTGATCGCCTCGGCCACCGGGTCGGGCAGGTGGCGGTAGTCGATGTCGGGGATACCGACCTTCTGTCCCTGCAGCAGCACCGGGCGGCCGGGATTGC
>JBLMXT010000309.1:0-3863 GCA_050257915.1 Deltaproteobacteria bacterium | reverse complement strand
CGGTCGGGGTCGGCGTCGTAGCGCTCGATGGCCGCGAACAGGTCGTCGAGCAGCGGCCCGTACTGGTCCGGGACCTGTGTCAGAGCTGCGTCGTCAGGCAGGTCTGCAGGAAGTCTGGTGTCTGATACCTGTTGTGCCATCGTCTGTGCGCGTCCGTCCGGGTGACGTCGACCTTACTCTGCGGCCGTTCGAGATGATAGCCGCCGTCCCGGTCCACGACGAGCAGACCGGCCTCACGAAGAGCCTCGACGGCGGCCGCGACGGTGGCGACCGGCGCGAGCACGGCTCCTCCCCCAAGGAGTTCCTGCTCGAGGGCATCGTCAAACCGGCCCGAGCCGGCGGAGAGGGCCTTCCAGACCCGCCGCATGGCCGCGTCCAGGTCCAGTTGGGTCTCGCGGACGCGGCCGGCGAACCCGGCCTCGCCGGCGCCCCAGAGCGCGTGCAGGCCGGCGTCGGGCGCCGCGGCGGCGAGACCCGCCCACATGGAGGTGGTGAAGGGCGGGTCGAGCAGGGCGACCTGCGCGAAGGAGGACGTGAGCGCCGGATCGGCCAGGGCGAGGTCCGGCGTGGTCATGACGACTCCGGCGGCCGCGGCGGCGCCGAGACGGTGCGCGCAGGCGGCCTGCACGTAGGCGCCCCCGCAGGGCAGGCCGGGCGCGAGCAGGTCGCGCGTGAGCAGCGGGCGACGGCGCGCCACGTCGGCGACCAGGAGGAGGACGCGCTCCCCGCCCGCGGCCAGCGCGGCCAGCCGCGAGACGGGCGGGCGGCCGCGACGGTCGTGGATGCGGCCGGCGGCGCGGGCGGCGTGCAGCGCCGCGGCGGCGGCCGCGTCGCCGACGCCCCCGTTGGCGGCGCCCCCGACGTCCACCGGCGCGCGGGCGCCGTCCCCGTCGCCGAGCAGCGCCCGCCACAGGCTGTCGCCGCGCACCCGGTCGCGGCAGCTGAGGTCGCAGGCGGTGGCGCACAGGTCCGTCTCCGGGAACTCCAGCCGGTGCAGGCCGCGCACCTGCACCTGGGCGCTGACCGAGCCGTTGTAGTCGTTCTTGCCGAGCGAGAGCGCGACGTCGTGGCGTCCCGGCTGCGTGAGTTCCGCGAGGCCGTCGAAGTTGAAGTGGATGGCCTGGCAGGAGTTGCCGTCGCAGCGCACGCGGTACTGGGCGTGCCGCTTGTCCCGCGTGAGGCGCGGCGCCACCACTTCCGCCGCGTGGAGCAGCAGCGTCACCTGACGGTTGCCGAAGCCGTGAGGCGCGAGCAACTCGAGCTCGTCGGCCAGGCCGAGCGTGAGCTCGTCGCCGCCGACGATGGCGTCGACGTCGCGCACCCGCCTGAGGTCGTCCGGGCCGAGTGCGGCCGCGGCCTCGGTGACGAAGGCTTCGCGGAACGCCGGGATGGCCTCGCGCCGCAGGCGCAGGCCGCAGGCGGCGCGATGCCCGCCGAACGTGAGCAGATGCCCCGCCGTCCGCTCCACGGCGCCGAGGAGGTCGAACGCGGCGATGCTTCTTCCCGAGCCCTTGGCCTCCTCGTCGCCCTCGCTGAGGAGGATCGCCGGGCGGTGGAAGCGCTCGGCGACGCGCGACGCGACGATGCCGACGACGCCCTCGTGCCAGTCGGGTGACGAGAGCACCAGCGCGGCCGGCGGCGGGTCGGGGACCATGGCGACCGCCGCCTCGAGCATCGCCGCCTCGATGGTCTGCCGCTCGCGGTTGAGCTCGTTGAGCCTGAGCGCGAGCGGCAGCGCAGCGTCGCGGTCCGGGGCGCCGAGCAGTTCCAGCGCGAGCGAGGCGTCCTCGAGCCGGCCGGCAGCGTTGAGCCGCGGGCCGAGACGGAAGCCCACGGCTCCCGCGTCGACCGCGCCCGGGCGCCCGCCGGCCACCTCCAGCAGAGCCGCCAGACCGGGGCGCGGAGCGCTGCGCAGCCGCCCCAGCCCGATGGCGGTGAGCACGCGGTTCTCCTCGATGAGCGGCACCACGTCGGCGATGGTCCCCACCGCCACGAGGTCGGTGTAGGGACGCAGCGCGAGCGGCAGGTCGGCCAGCTCCTCCCCCGGCTCCTCGAGCAGCGCGTGCGCCAGCTTGAAGGCGACGCCCACTCCCGCGAGGTGCCGGCACGGATACGCGCCCAGCTTGGGCGTCACGACCGTGCACGCGGGAAGGTCCCCCTCGAGCTCGTGGTGGTCGGTCACGATGACGTCCATACCGAGCGCCTGCGCCTGTGCCACCTCCGCCCGGGCGTTGATGCCGCAGTCGACGGTGACGAGCAGCTTGACGCCAGCTCCGGCGAGCTCGTCGACCGCCGCGGCCGAGACCCCGTAGCCCTCGCTGAACCGGTTGGGGAGGCGCCAGCGGACGTCCGCGCCGAGGTCGGCGAGCACGCTCACCAGCAGGAAGGTCGCGGTGATGCCGTCGGCGTCGTAGTCGCCGTGGACGGCGATGGCCTCTCCCCTGCGCAGGGCATCGTCGAGCCGGCGGCGCGCGTCGCGCATGCCCGTCATGAGGTAAGGGTCGTGGACGCGGAAGTCCGGCTGCAGGAAGGCGCGCGCCGCGGCGGGATCGCCGAGCCCGCGGCGCACGAGCACCTGGGCGA
Source organism: Deltaproteobacteria bacterium (assembly GCA_050257915.1). Taxonomy (GTDB): domain Bacteria; phylum Actinomycetota; class Thermoleophilia; order UBA2241; family UBA2241; genus CAIXSE01. Next base: position 1,280 of record JBLMXT010000309.1, on the reverse strand, counting down.
GGACGTCGCTCACGCCGAGCTCCTCGGCGAGCCGCCTGACGTCGGCGAACGGGGCCGGCGCGATGCGCCAGGAGCCTGGATCGGTCACGCATGCATCACCCGGCGAGTGTACCGCCCCGGGGCGACGGATGCGTGCCGCGGCCGGAGCTTCCCGACCGCCGGACGCCGCCAGGCGGCGACGTCAGGGGCCGGGCCGGGCGGCCTCGTCCTCGCCCGGCGCCTCGCCGTCGGACGGACCGTCGGCGACGTGACCGTCTCCCGCCGCGTCCCCGCGGGGGTCCCCTTCCGGCGCGTCCTCCTCGAGCGCGGGCGTCTCCCCGGCCATGGTCACCGCGGTCTGCTCGCCCGCCTCGCCGGAGGCGACCTCGGTCCGGGGCTCGGGGGCCTCGGCGGCCGCCTCGGTGACGTCCTCGCCCGCGAACTGCGTAGCATCTTCACCCGCGACCTGCGTAGCATCTTCGCCCACGGCGTGCGTGACCTCCTCGCCCGCCGGCGCGGTCTCGTCCACGCCGGCCACGATGGTGGCCTCCTCCACGGCGACGACGGTCTCGTCCTCGGCCACCTCCGCCGCGGCGACGACCACGGCCACCGGCGCCGGTCCGGCCGGCGGCGCGGGCCTGGCGGCCAACGCCTCGGCCTCGCGCAGACGCTCGTAGGTGGACTGGAGCTCCGCCTCGAGCTTGCGTCGCGAGCCGGACACGGCGGACCGGGCGAACCACGCCGCCGCGAGCCCCACCACGAACACGAGCGCGGCGATGACCGCGGAGACCCAGAACAGCGAGACGGCGCCCACGGTGCCGGCGACGTAGTCGACGTCGAAGGCCGTCTCGTTGTTGAGCGCACCCACGGCGAGGATGAGCACGGCGACGACGGCGAGCAGGATGAGTGCGTTGCGCACGAGGGACCTCCGGTAGTCTCTGTCGCGCCGAGTATAGCAACGCGCCGCCCAAGGCACAGGGCGGCGGCGCCTCAGGGCTTCTCCACGCTCGCCTTCTCGCGCGCGGCGTCGAGCCAGGCCTCGAGGGCCGCGTACCGCCGGCTTCGCGTGAGCTCCTCGACGATGTCCCCTCTGACGCTGGAGAACGGAGCGACGCCGGCCCGCTGCAGCTCCGACACTCGGATCAGGTACCACCCGCCGGGGCCCTCGACGGGCCCGGTCACCACGCCGGGGCGGGCCGCGAGGACCGCCCTGCGGAGGGCCTCAGGCAGGGAGGCGAGCGTGACCGTGCCCACGTCCCCGCCGGCGGCCTTGGACTCCGGGTCGGTGGAGAACTGCCGCG
>JBLMXT010000308.1:0-5862 GCA_050257915.1 Deltaproteobacteria bacterium | reverse complement strand
CAGCAGGCGCAGCAGTTGCTTCTCCTCGTCGGTGAAGCGCCGGTCGCGACGCGACTCGACCACACCCAGTACGCCCAGGGGCTCGCCGCCGAAGACGAGCGGCATCTCCATGACGGCCTTCTCGTCGTAGCGGATCATCACGTCGCGCTCGCGCGGGTCGAGGTCCTCGTCGTCGAGGTACTCCTCGAGGAGGTCTCCCTTGCGGATGACCGCGTCGCGTTCCGGACGGTCGTCCAGGCTCACCACGGTCCCGATGTAGTCCAGATCCACCCTGCGGAGCTCCTTCGACCACACGGCGACGTACGTCATGGTCCGCGCCTCGGGGTCGTACTCGTTGATGTCGCACCACTGGACGTCGAGCGCCTCGCCCACCTGGCGGGCGATCGCCTGGACCACCTCGTCGAGGTCCAGGGAGGAGGCGAGCGTGGTCCCCACCTCGAGGACGGTACGGTACGGATCGCGGGCGGCGGGCGGGCGGGCGTCGCGGAGCTCAGTCACCGAACACCTCCACCCGGTTCTTGCCGAGCCTCTTGGCGAGGTAGAGCGCCTTGTCGGCGTTGCGCACGAGCTCTCCGGGGCCGCCGGCGACGCCCGGGTAGCAGGCCACGCCGATGCTCACCGTGATCCGGGCGTCCCCGTCCACGCCGGGCAGCTCCGACTCGGCCACCGAGATGCGGATGCGCTCGCTCACGCCCAGGGCGCCCTCCTCGTGCGGCGGGGGCGTCCCGGGCAGCGAGGAGAGTCGCTGCGCGAGGCGCGCGCCCACCACCTGCGCGCCCTCCCGGGCGGTGTTGGGCAGCACGATGACGAATTCCTCGCCGCCGTAGCGCGCGGCGATGTCGATGCCGACGCGGATGTGCGTGCCCAGGATCCTCCCGACCTCGACGAGCACGAGGTCGCCGGTCGGGTGGCCGAAGCGGTCGTTGAAGGACTTGAAGTCGTCGATGTCGATCATGAGCAACGACAGCGGCAGGCCGTAGCGCTGGGCGCGAGCGATCTCCTGGTTGAGCCGTTCGTAGACGTAGCGATGGTTGTAGAGACCGGTGAGACCGTCGGTGATCGCCTGGCGCTCGAGCGTGCGGTACAGGCCGGCGTTGGCGAGCGCGAAGGCCGCCTGGCTGGCGAGGATCTGCACGAGCTGGAGCTCGTCGTCGCCGAAGGCCGACGCCGAGGCGGCGTGGATGTCGAGCAGCCCCTCGACGGCGTCACCGGCGACGAACGGGACGACGACGCGCGATCCCCCGGCGGAGGGCGCCACGGCGCGCTCGTCGACGGCGCGGCGGTGGAGCTCGTCCAGCTCGACCGCCGCCTCGTCGCCCACGGCCGCGGCCGCCGGACCAGGCTTGAAGGGCACGAAGGCCTCGCCTCGCCGGAGCAGCACCGCCACCGCTTCTCCGGCGACGCCGAAGAGATCGGCGACGTCGCGCCGCACCTGCCCGAGCACGGCGCCGGCGTCCAGCGAGGAGACCAGGACGCGGCTCGTCTCGAGCAGCGCCAGCAGCCGCTGGTTCTGCCGCTCGCGGCGCCGGTACAGGCGGGCGTGGCGGATGGAGGTCGCCGCCTGTTCGCCCAAGGCTCGCGCGAGCTCCACTTCCGACGCACCGAAGGTCCGCTCCCTCTCGGTCTCGATGAGCACCAGGATCCCCAGTCGCTCACCCTCGACGATGAGCGGGAGGTTGAGGCAGGCCTTTTCGCCCCACTGCTCCATGGAGGCGCGCACGTCCGCGGCGAGAGACGCGTCGGAGAGCGTCTCCTGCACCACCTCGCCGCGGCGGAGGATCTCCCGGTCCGTCGGGTAGTCGTCCAACGGGTAGACGCCGCGCTCGTCGAGAGCCGGCGGCGTGCCGTGGACGCCCCAGAAGGCACGGCAGACGATCGCGTCGCGCGCGGCGTCGTACTCGTAGGCGATGCACTCCCCGGTCTCGAGCGCCGCTGCCGCGATCCGACAGATGCTGGTGAGGGAATCCTCGAGCGTGACCGCCGACGTGATCGCGCGCCCCGTGTCCAGGAGGGAGCTGAGGTGGCGGTTCTGCTCCTGCTGAAGCCGGAAGAGCCGGGCGTTGCCCACCGCCACCGCCGCCGGCCCCGCGAGGAGGACGACCAGCTCACAGTCCTCTTGAGTGAAGCGGCGGCCCTCCCGCTTCTCGATCAGCGTGAGGCAGCCGACGACGCCCCTGTCGCGGAAGTGCAGCGGGACGGCGAGCGTGGCCGTCTCGCCCCACGACAGCATCGCCGCGCGGTCCGCAGGGTCGAGGTCCGGGTCGTCGACGCCCGACAGGACGCAGGCGCCGCCCTCGATGATCGGCACGTACCCGGGCCGCTCGTCCAGCGAGATCGTGGTTCCCACCCAGGCGAGGTCCTCGTCCGTCAGCTCGCGCGCCCAGAGTGCGGTTGCCGTCAGCGTCCTCTTCTCGGGGTCGTACTCGTAGAGGTCGCACTCCCACACGTCGAGCGCCTGGGCGACGCGCCGGGCGATGACCGTGGGCGCGTCGTCGCCGGCGAGCGCCGCGGTGATCTCGGCGCCAGCCTCCACGGCCAGCCGGAGGCGCTCGGTCTCGGCGGCGCCGCTCACCGCACCGCGCGAGGCTCTGCCGGTCGCGGTCGCGCCGGACGATAGCGGTCGCGCGTCGCCACCAGCGCGCACAGCAGCGACGCGACCTGGCACTGGACGAGCGCGCGGATGGGCGGCGCCTCGAGGCCGCCCGCGACCGCGAGGCGCTCCGCGCGCGTGCGGACCTCAGCGACCGCCTCGTCGTGGAGGGCGCGGAGCACGCCGTCCTGCTGCGGCTCGGCGGCGGTCATGCCGGCGAACTGCCCGACGTGGGCCAGGGCGTCGAGTTGCCTCAGATACACCTGGTCGAAGAGCTGCGCGACCGTGGCCTCCTCGGCGAACGCCGGGTCCGATTCGGCCTGGGCCCGCTCGGCGCGGAGGTCGTCCTTGACCTCGGACAGGTGCGCGTGCACGGTGCGCTGCCACGGGGTCTCGGCGGTGAGTCGCGAGGCCGCCTTCACGTAGCGCTCGTGCAGCCAGCTCGCGAGCTCCTGCCGCAGCTCGAGGCCGCGCAGCTTGGCCTCGCGCCGCGAGATGCCCGCGGGGCTCCGGTCGGCGATCCTGGGGCTGGTGAAGTACGGGACCTCGGCCACCAGCGTGAAGCAGTCCCACATCGCCTCGGCGTAGGCGTCGCTCGAGGTGCCGAAGGTGAGGAGGGCGGCCGGGTCGGCGCCGTAGGCCTCGTAGAACTCGTAGTCGTCGGCCAGGCTGAAGGCGCGGAAGATGCCGGGAGCCAGCTCCCGGAGGTACGGCATCTCCGGTTCGCCGCAGTCCGCCGGCAGGCCCGCCGCCGCCAGCACGGCGGCGAGATCGTCGTGCAGCCGCGCGTCCTCAGCGGAGAGGTAGTAGTAGGCGCCGCTGAACGTGCTGTTGTGCAGAGGCATGTAGAAGTCCAGGGGGCGGCGGCCGATGACGTCCATGACGGCCGCCGCCTCAGGCAGCGGCCGCGTGAACGCGTAGCGTTTGTAGCTCACCGGGAACGTCCACTCGAACTGGTCGTACAGCGGCGGCCTGAAGACGCGCAGCAAGAAGCCGGCCAGGTCGTACGGCTCGTCGAACCAGGGTTCGTTGAGCAGCATCGCGTCCGGGTCGCCGGCCTTGACGACCGAGAAGCCGAAGCCCAGCTCCCCGGCCAGGCCGTCCGCCAGCAACGGCAGCAGGTACTCGAGCGCCAGCGCGCCGACCGGCTCCTCCGGATGCGGGAGCGCCACGAGGAGCGCCTGCAACGGGCCGCCCGGGACCTCCAGACAGCGGAGCGGTTGCCCGGAGCGCGACCTCCCCGGCGACCACACCTCGATCTCGGGATGCGCCGCGGCAAGGCGGTCGGTGGACTGCTCGAGCTCGCTCAGGGCCGGGTACCGGTCCGAGGCCGGCACGCCGGCCACGATCTCGCCGAAACACGGGAACACGTGACCCCCCAAGTCGACGCTTCCGCCTCGCGTCGCCGTAGCTTACCAGACGGTCCGCACACCGGAGGCGGTGGTCGCTCAAGGTATCGGCGCGCCTGCCGATACTATGCGCGGTCCCCCCTTCAGAAGGGCCGGACCGGCGCCCGTCGCGGGTCCGGCCCTTCGGCTTCTCGACCTTCTGTCTGCGCGGCGGCGACGGCCGGCCCGGGGCGCCGGCGCAGGCCCCGGACGGGGCGCGCTCTCTGGCCCCCGACGGCGGCCATGTGCTACCGTTGCCGCAATCCTTGGGGAGGCCGCCGTGATCTACTGCGTGGTACCCCCGGAGCTCGGTGAAGACGCGTACAAGCGGCTCGTCGAGCACTACCGGGACAACCCGAACGTCAAGGTCATCATGGACCGCCGTCACGGCGAGCGCCGCACGGACCGCTCCGGCGGCGGCGAGCGCCAGACGCGCGACCGGCGCCGGCGCCGCGCTCCGGGCTCCTACGACATCTGACGATCCCGTCCGCGTGACCTTATGAACGAGCCCCTGCCGCGCGGCAGCGAGACGAGCCTCGTGCTCACTCACCTCATGCAGCCCGCCGACGCCAACTACCTCGGCAACATCCACGGCGGCATCATCATGAAGCTCATCGACGAGGCCGCCGGCGCCTGCGCCTTCCGCTTCTGCCGGACCAACATCGTCACGGCGGCGATCGACCGCATCGACTTCCACCACCCGGTGCAGGTCGGCAACCTCGTGCGGCTCCTCGCCAACGTCAACTTCGCGGGCAGGACCTCGGTCGAGGTCGGGGTGCGCGTGGAGGCGGAGGACTTGCGCACCGGCATGGTCACGCACACCAACTCGGCCTACCTCGTGTTCGTGGCGCTCAGCGGGAGCGGCAGACCGATGCCCGTGCCGCGGCTCACGCCGCAGACCGACGAGCAGCGGCTCTGGTTCGAGAAGGCGGCGGAGCGGCGGCGCAAGCGGCTCGCCGAGCGCGAGCCGGCCGACGACTGATCCGCTGCCGGGCGGCGAGCCGTCCAGGCCCCGCCGGACACGGCTCGCCGCTCAGGCGGCCGGCGCCTCACCCTCCAGGCGCAGCAGCTCGCGCAGCGCCATGTCGGCCACGTCCAGCTGCTCGGTGGTGGGCTCGCTGGTGGTGAAGAGGCGCTGCATCTCGATGCCGGGCCTGCCGAGCGTGCGCGCCAGAGGATGGTCCTGGTGGCGCGACATCCAGGAGAACAGCTCCATCGCGGTGCCGATGCTGACGAGGCCCGCGACGAACGTGGCCAGGGGCTGCCGCTCCTTGCCGGCGGCGCGCAGCACCAGGTTCGTGGCGACGCTCGTGACCACCATCGGCGCCACGAGGTTGGAGCCGCAGCGGGCGTGTTCCTTGTCCGCGCCGGCCGGGTCGCCGCCGCTCTCGTAGGCGGCGACGCTCTTGTGCTCGGCGCCGTGATAGCGCGAGAGCCGGGAGTCCCTGAGCGCGATGAGCACGGGGGCGAGGCTCACGCCGGCCACGGCCAGTTCGCGGAGCACCGGCGAGCCCAGCCGCGTCGCGCGCAGCGCGACCGTCACGGCAGCGCTCGCCGCCGTCGCCGCCAGAAGCTTCGGGTCCTCCTGCGGCAGCACCGGCGTCCCGGTGGCCCTGCGTACCGCGGGCAGGACGGCCATCGCCTCACCGAGCCGCACGACGCCGCGCACGACCGGGACGTGCCGCAGCGACTCACGCCCCGGCAGCCGGACCTTGCTCCCCGAGACGACCTTGATACCGCCACCCTCCTCCCGCACGGCGGCGGCCCAGTAGCCGTCGCTCTGCAGAAGGACACCGTCCTTTAAGGCCATACCGCCGTGTTGCATCGTCATCGTCCCCTTGCCTCAGAGCTTTTCCCAACACTGGCGCAAGCCGCCACGATTCT
>JBLMXT010000307.1:0-3908 GCA_050257915.1 Deltaproteobacteria bacterium | reverse complement strand
GCGAGGGCGTCCGCTCCAGCCTCACCTGCCCGCTCAGCGTCGAGGGGCGGGTGGTCGGGTTCATCTTCCGCAGCTCCCGAGTGCCGTTCGCGTACGGGCCGAAGCACATCGAGCTGCAGATGGCGATCACCGAGCGGCTCAGCCAGGCGGTGGAGAAGGCCTGGCGCATCGAGCAGCTCGAGGAGGCCAACTACGCCTACACGCAGATGCTCGGGTTCGTGAGCCACGAGCTCAAGAGCCCCGTCGCCTCCATGGTCACCGACGCCCGCCTGATCGCCGACGGCTACCTCGGCGACGTGCGGCCCGAGCAGAAGGAGAAGCTCGAGCGGCTCATCCGCAAGGGCGACTATCTGCTCGGGCTCGTGCGCGAGTACCTCGACCTCGCGCGCGTCGAGGGCGGCGAGCTCAAGCTCGCCACCCGCTCGCGCGTCGACGTCATGAACGAGGTCCTCGAGGAGGCCGTCGACCTGGTGCGCCCGCAGTCCGACGCGCACGGCATGCACCTCATGGTGTGCATGCCTTCCCCGGCGTTGCCGCCGGTGTGCTGCGACCCGACGCTGCTGCGCATCGTCACCGTCAATCTGCTGGACAACGCGGTGAAGTACGGCAACGAGGGCGGCGACATCCGCGTCAAGGCCGAGGTGCTCGCGGACCGCAAGCACGGCGAGCGCCTCCGCATCAGCGTGTGGAACAGCGGGCCGGGCTTCAGCCAGTCGCAGCAGGACAAGCTCTTCCGCCGCTTCTCGCGCCTGGACGACCCGGCCCTCAAGAGCCGCCGTGGCACCGGCGTCGGCCTCTACAACTCGTGGCGCATCGTCCAGCTGCACGGCGGGCGCATCACGGCCGACTCCGAGCACGGCGAGTGGGCCGAGTTCAGCTTCGAGATCCCGGCTACGGCGGACTGCGCCGAGCCTTCAGCTGTCGACCCGAGGGAGTAGCTCATGACAGCCGTGGTTGAGACGGGCGCGTTCATCGACGAGGCCGCCATCGCGCAGGCGATGCAGGCGGCCTCCACCAAGGACGCCGTCCGTGTGCGAGAGATCCTCGCCAAGGCGAACGAGCTGAACGGGCTCGACATGGACGAGGTGGCCGTGCTCTCGTCGATCAGCGACCCCGACCTGATGGCGGAGCTGTTCCAGACGGCGCGCGCCGTCAAGGAGGCCATCTACGGCGCGCGCCTCGTGCTCTTCGCCCCGCTCTACATCAGCAACCTCTGCAACAACGACTGCCTGTACTGCGCCTTCCGCGTGCGCAACAAGGAGCTCAAGCGCCGCGCGCTCACGCAGGACGAGATCCGCCACGAGGTGGAGGTGCTCGTCGATCAGGGGCACAAGCGCATCCTCCTCGTGGCCGGCGAGTCGTACCCCAAGGATGGCGGCTTCCAGTACGTGCTCGACAGCATCCGGACCATCTACGACGTCAAGCGCGGCAACGGCGAGATCCGTCGCGTCAACGTCAACGTCGCCCCCCTGCCCGTGGACCAGTTCCGCGAGCTCAAGGCGAGCGGCATCGGCACGTTCCAGCTGTTCCAGGAGACCTACCACCGCGAGACCTACAGCGCCGTGCACGTGGGCGGCAAGAAGAAGGACTTCGACTGGCGCGTCACCGGCATGCACCGCGCCATGGAGGCCGGCATCGACGACGTCGGCATCGGCGTGCTCTTCGGGCTCGCCGACTGGCGCTACGAGATCCTCGCCATGCTGCAACACATCCACGAGCTCGAGCGCGCCTACGGCGTCGGACCGCACACGATCAGCGTGCCGCGCCTCGAGCCGGCCAGCGGCTCGGACATGGCGAGCCACCCGCCGCGGCCGGTGGGCGACGTCGCCTTCCGCAAGATCGTCGCCATCCTGCGCCTGGCCGTCCCCTACACGGGCATGATCCTGAGCACGCGCGAGACCGCCAACCTGCGCCACGAGACCTTCGCCCTGGGCATCAGCCAGATCAGCGCCGGCAGCCGCACCAACCCCGGCGGCTACGAGGAGGACGAGGAGTTCGACGCGGCGCAGTTCCAGCTCGGCGACCACCGCTCGCTGGACGAGGTCATCCGCGACGTCTCGGAGCTCGGGTTCATCCCCAGCTTCTGCACCGCCTGTTACCGTCTGGGCCGCACCGGCATGGACTTCATGGACCTCGCCAAGCCGGGCGACATCAAGCACCACTGCGACCCCAACGCCCTCAGCACCTACCTCGAGTACCTCCTCGACTACGGCGCCGCCGACACCCGCGAGCTAGGAGAGAAGGTCATCGCGGAGAAGGTGGCGGAGATGGACCCGGTGCGCCGCGCCCACACCGAGAAGATGCTCGCGCAGGTGCGCGCCGGCAAGCGCGACGTGCTCTGCTGAGCGCATTCCCCGGACCGCCCCAGGACCACACGACCACGGAGGGAACCATCGTGACCGACGACCACATCATCCTCGGCATCCACGTCACCGACAGGCTCCAGGAGGCCGGCGCCGTCCAGGCCGTCTTCACCGAGTTCGGCTGCAACATCAAGACGCGGATCGGCCTCCACGACGTGGACGAGTCCTTCTGCTCGCCGAGCGGCGTCGTGCTGATCGAGTTCTTCGGCAGCGAGGCCGAGGCCGTCACGATGGCCGAGAAGCTCAACGCCATCGAGGGCGTGCACGTCCAGAAGATGGTGTTCGGCCACTGACCGCGCGGCGCCTGAGCGAATGACGGACGACGCGCGCATCGAGCGCGACCTGCTCGGGGAGGTCGCCGTGCCGGCGGGCAGCCTGCACGGCGCGCACACCGAGCGGGCGCTCGAGAACTTCCCGCTCGCCGGGCGCCCGGTCCACGTGGAGCTCGCCCGGGCCTTCGGCGTCGTCAAGCTCGCCTGCGCGCGCACCAACCGGGCGCTCGGCGTCTGGGACGACGACCAGGCCAAGGCCGACGCCATCGAGCACGCCTGCCGCGAGCTCGCCGACGGCCTGCTCGACGAGCACATCGTCGCCGACCGCCTGCAGGGCGGCGCCGGGACGAGCACCAACATGAACGTCAACGAGGTGCTCGCCAACCGCGCCCTGCAGCTCCTCGGCGCGGCGCCCGGCGACTACGCCCGCGTCTCGCCGTCCGACGACCTCAACCTGCACCAGAGCACCAACGACACCTACCCCACCGCCCTGCGCCTCGCGGCCATCGACCTGCTCCACCGGCTCGAGGAGCGCATCGTGGCGCTGCAGGAGGCGTTCCAGGCCAAGGAGCAGGCGTTCGCGCACGTCGTCAAGGTCGGGCGCACGCAGTACCAGGACGCCGTGCTCACCACCCTCGGCCGCGAGATGGGCGCCTACGCCGAGGCGCTCAACCGTGACCGCTGGCGCATCTACAAGTGCGAGGAGCGGCTGCGCGTGGTCAACCTGGGCGGCACGGCGATCGGCACCGGCTTCGCCGCGCCGCGGCAGTACATCTTCCGCGTGGTCGACGTGCTGCGCGAGCTCACCAGCATCGGGTTCGCGCGCGCCGAGAACCTCACCGAGGCGACCCAGAACACGGACGTGTTCGTCGAGGTCTCGGGCATCCTCAAGGCTCACGCCGCCACGCTGCTCAAGATCTCGGGCGACCTGCGCCTCCTCAGCTCGGGCCCCGAGGCCGGGCTCGGCGAGATCCGGCTGCCGCGGCGGCAGGCCGGCTCCAGCATCATGCCGGGCAAGGTCAATCCCGTGATCCCCGAGGCCGTGAGCCAGGTGACGCTGCTCGTGTGCGGCTACGACGCCGCCATCGCCACCGCCGCCGGCCTCGGCAGCCTGGAGCTCAACGCCTTCCTGCCGCTGGTCGCCGACTGCCTGCTCGAGACCCTGCGGCTGCTGGCCGGCGCCGACGACGTGCTGCGCCGGCTCTGCGTGGAGGGCATCGAGCCGGACGAGGAGCGCTGCGCCGCGCACGTGCGCGCCTCCAGCGCCGCGGCC